>DASXVS010000029.1 GCA_036504095.1 Armatimonadota bacterium
AAAAAAAGGGCCCGCCGTGACAGGCGGGCCCTTCAAGAAAAGATGCGGCAGCGACCTACTCTCCCACACGGCTTCCCGTGCAGTACCATCGGCTCTGGTGGGCTTAACTTCCGTGTTCGGGATGGGAACGGGTGTGACCCCACCGATATAGCCACCGCAAAGCGTTATAAAGATCGACGGACGAAGCCGTCTGACAACCATACGAAGGGTAGTAATGCATGTCCAGCGGATCCTGCTGGCCGGCTCACCTTGCGGGAGCTTCGACCTTGACCTCGACGCCTCGGCGTCTTCGGCCTGAGAAACAGAGAGACCAAGCCTCACGCCCTATTAGTACCGGTCAGCTGAGCGCCTCACAGCGCGTACACCTCCGGCCTATCAACCTCGTCGTCTTCGAGGGGGCTTCAGGGGCTTTCGCCCGGGAGAAGTAGTCTCGAGGTTGGCTTCCCGCTTAGATGCTTTCAGCGGTTATCCGTTCCGCACATAGCTACCCAGCGATGCCTCTGGCGAGACAACTGGTACACCAGCGGTGCGTCCATCCCGGTCCTCTCGTACTAAGGACAGATCCTCTCACTTCTCCTACGCCCACGGCAGATAGGGACCAAACTGTCTCACGACGTTTTGAACCCAGCTCGCGTACCGCTTTAATTGGCGAACAGCCAAACCCTTGGGACCTGCTCCAGCCCCAGGATGCGATGAGCCGACATCGAGGTGCCAAACCGCGTCGTCGATGTGAACTCTTGGACGCGATAAGCCTGTTATCCCCAGAGTACCTTTTATCCGTTGAGCGATGGCCCTTCCATACAGAACCACCGGATCACTATGACCTGGTTTCCCACCTGCTCGACCTGTCGGTCTCGCAGTCAAGCCCCCTTATGCCATTGCACTCGTCGCCTGGTTTCCAATCAGGCTGAGGGGACCATAGCGCGCCTCCGTTACTCTTTGGGAGGCGACCGCCCCAGTCAAACTACCCACCAGCCATTGTCCCCAACCCCGATGAGGGGTCCAGGTTAGACACCAGAAATCGCCAGGGTGGTATTTCACCGTTGCCTCCCCCCAAGCTAGCGCCCGGGGTTCATAGGCTCCCACCTATCCTACACAAGCAATTCCTAGTGTCAGTGGCAAGTTGTAGTAAAGGTTCATGGGGTCTTTCCGTCTTGCCGCGGGTAAACTGCATCGGCACAGCTATTTCAATTTCGCTGAGTCCCTGGTCGAGACAGCGCGGAAGTCGTTACTCCATTCGTGCAGGTCGGAACTTACCCGACAAGGAATTTCGCTACCTTAGGACCGTTATAGTTACGGCCGCCGTTTACCGGGGCTTCGGTTCATCGCTTTGGCCTTGCGGCCTGACGAATCACCTTAACCTTCCGGCACCGGGCAGGAGTCAGACCCTATACATCCACTTGACGTGTTTGCAGAGTCCTGTGTTTTTGTTAAACAGTCGCTACCGCCATTTCGCTGCGACCTAGCTCAGCTCCGGGAGCAAGTCCCTTCACCAGACCAGGCCCACCTTCTTCCGAAGTTACGGTGGTAAATTGCAGAGTTCCTTAACCAGAGTTCTCTCAAGCGCCTTAGGATTTTCTCCTCGCCCACCTGAGTCGGTTTGCGGTACGGACACCTCGCAGGCTCCACGCGGGGATTTTCTTGGAAGCATGGGATCACGCACTTCAGGCCTTGCGGCCACGTCGTCACCTCTCGGCGTTAACGGGTCCCCGTTATCATCCTAGGAACCCCGCCTACGGGCTTGAACCACCACGACCGGCAGGTGGCTGCGCTACCCTTCTCCGTCCCCCCTCGCTTCAACGCCTACGGGGTGGTACAGGAATATTAACCTGTCATCCATCATCTACGCCTTTCGGCCTCGACTTAGGTTCCGACTAACCCTGGGCGGATTAACCTTCCCCAGGAAACCTTGGGCTTACGGCGAACGGGTTTCTCACCCGTTTTGTCGCTACTCATATCGGCATCAGCTCTAGAACAGACTCCACCGGTTCTTGCGATCCAGCTTCGCTGTCGGTTCTACGCTCCCCTACCGATCACGCTTGCGCGTGATCCCGTGGCTTCGGTGCCATGCTTGAGACCCGATACATTTTCGGCGCAACCTCGCTTGATCAGTGAGCTATTACGCTATCTTTAAAGGATGGCTGCTTCTAAGCCAACCTCCTGATTGTCAAAGCGCTGTCACATCCTTTTTGTGATCACTTAGCATGGACTTTGGGACCTTAGCCGACGATCTGGGTTATTCCCCTCTTGCCAATGAATGTTATCACCCACTGACTGCGTCCCGAGGTAACAGTTTCAGGCATTCGGAGTTTGGTACGGTTTGGTAATCTGGTAGGACCCCTAGCCGTTCCAGTGCTCTACCTCCTGAACTGAATTCCTCGAGCCGATACCTAAATATCTTTCGGGGAGAACCAGCTATCACCAAGTTTGATTGGCCTTTCACCCCTACTCACAGCTCATCCCAGAAGTTTTCAACCTCCATGAGTTCGGTCCTCCACGCGGTTTTACCCGCGCTTCAACCTGGCCATGAGTAGATCACCTGGCTTCGGGTTATAATGATTGCGACTCGACGCCCATTTCGGACTCGCTTTCGCTGCGCCTCCGGCTATCGCCTTAAGCTCGCCACAACCATTAAGTCGCCGATTCATGATGCAAAAGGTACGCTCTCAGGCATTCCGGTTTCCCGGCATAGCCCTCGAACTGCTTGTAGGCAGGCGGTTTCAGGTTCTTTTGACTCCCCTAACAGGGGTTCTTTTCACCTTTCCCTCGCGGTACTAGTTCACTATCGGTCTCTAGGTAATATTTAGCCTTACGAGATGGTCCTCGCAGATTCAGACAGGATTACACGTGTCCCGCCTTACTTGGGTACGCAGTCAGAGAATTACACGCAATTTCGGTTACAGGACTGTCACCTTCTGTGGTCCGCCTTTCCAGACGGTTCACCTATCGCGTAAGCGGCTCATTAGACCGCCTTCTCCGGGTCATCCCCACTGCGCCCCGCAACCCCCTGCGGACTCGCGTCCACAAGGTTTGGGCTAATCCGCTTTCGCTCGCCACTACTCACGGAATCGTTGTTTACTTTCTCTTCCTCCGGGTACTGAGATGTTTCACTTCCCCGGGTTCGCTGCCAGCAACTATGAATTCATCACTGGCTGAGGCGGTATTACCCGCCACGGGTTTCCCCATTCGGAAATCTACGGATCAAAGCCTGGTTAGCGGCTCCCCGTAGCTTATCGCAGCTACCCACGTCCTTCGTCGCTTCCTAGAGCCTAGGCATCCACCGCATGCCCTTAGTAGCTTGGTCACCCTCAACTCATGCCTCTCGAGCTTCCGCTCGAGCGACCCTTGATGTCGAGGTCAAGGTCCAAGCCCTTACCGGCGCCCGTACCAAGCAAAGACCAGCTGGTCGATGCATTGCTACCCTTCGTATTCGGTTGTCAGAGTGCTTCGGCTGCTGCCTCGCTTACCGCCCGCGGCAGGCCGGGACCCGAAGTCCCGGCTAAACACTTTTGGTGGAGCTGATCGGAATCGAACCGACGACATCCAGCTTGCAAAGCTGGCGCTCTACCAACTGAGCTACAGCCCCATCGCAACTGGGTGTCGGAGTCTGGTGGGCCTAGGTGGACTCGAACCACCGACCTCACGCTTATCAGGCGTGCGCTCTAGCCGGCTGAGCTATAGTCCCCCGGTCTCTCAAAACTAAACAGTGGTTTCGGCAGCCTGCATAGTATGCTGACTTGCCGAATTGATGGATGGTCGACCTCGGATTGTTGGTAGTGTGTCGTGGGGTTGCCACGTCTCTTCCCAATTCTCCTTAGAAAGGAGGTGATCCAGCCGCACCTTCCGATACGGCTACCTTGTTACGACTTCACCCCAATTATCGACCCCACCTTCGACGGCTAGCTCCCTTACGGGTTACCTCACCGGCTTCGGGTGTTGCAGACTTTCGTGGTGTGACGGGCGGTGTGTACAAGGCCCGGGAACGTATTCACCGCAGTATGCTGACCTGCGATTACTAGCGATTCCGACTTCATGCAGGCGAGTTGCAGCCTGCAATCCGAACTGAGACCAGCTTTCTCGGATTTGCTCCACCTCGCGGCTTCGCTTCCGTCTGTACTGGCCATTGTAGCACGTGTGTAGCCCAGAACATAAGGGGCATGATGATTTGACGTCATCCCCACCTTCCTCCGGTTTATCACCGGCAGTCTGTCTAGAGTGCTCGACCTTACTCGTTAGCAACTAAACACAGGGGTTGCGCTCGTTGCGGGACTTAACCCAACATCTCACGACACGAGCTGACGACAACCATGCACCACCTGTCTTACAGTTCCCCGAAAGGCACTCCCTAGTTTCTTAAGGATTCTGTAGATGTCAAGCCCTGGTAAGGTTCTTCGCGTTGCGTCGAATTAAACCACATGCTCCACCGCTTGTGCGGGCCCCCGTCAATTCCTTTGAGTTTCAACCTTGCGGCCGTACTCCCCAGGCGGAGTGCTTATTGTGTTAACTGCGGCACAGAAGGGGTCGATACCCTCTACACCTAGCACTCATCGTTTACAGCGTGGACTACCAGGGTATCTAATCCTGTTTGCTCCCCACGCTTTCGCGCCTCAGCGTCAGTTACAGTCCAGAAAGTCGCCTTCGCCACTGGTGTTCCTCCACATATCTACGCATTTCACCGCTACACGTGGAATTCCACTTTCCTCTCCTGTCCTCAAGATAACCAGTTTCCGATGCACTCTCAGGGTTGAGCCCTGATCTTTCACACCGGACTTAACTATCCGCCTACGCGCCCTTTACGCCCAATAATTCCGGACAACGCTTGCCCCCTACGTATTACCGCGGCTGCTGGCACGTAGTTAGCCGGGGCTTCCTCCTTGGGTACCGTCATATGCACTCAATATTTTCAAATGCATCATTCTCCCCCAAAGACAGTACTTTACAATCCGAAGACCTTCATCATACACGCGGCGTTGCTCCGTCAGACTTTCGTCCATTGCGGAAGATTCCCCACTGCTGCCTCCCGTAGGAGTCTGGGCCGTGTCTCAGTCCCAGTGTGGCCGTTCACCCTCTCAGGCCGGCTACTGATCGTCGCCTTGGTAGGCCTTTACCCCACCAACTAGCTAATCAGACGCGGGTCCATCCATAATCGGTAGCAT
>DASXVS010000030.1 GCA_036504095.1 Armatimonadota bacterium
GGGTGCACGCAAACATTGTGATTGGTGATGTTCAGTGTGCGGCATACTCTGGGTACGATATGGGTACCCCCAATTTTTTCTACCTGGGGGACTTCTATTGACGACCACTCGCCGTACGTTCGATGCTGCTGCTCTTCAACCTTTACTGGACTATCTGCGGGCCCAATGTCCGGATCGCCGATTAACGCTGGCCGAGGCGGAAGATGCCGTAATGACCTTGTTCCGGCAGTTGGGGCCGGCCTTGCTGGAAACCTTACTGCAGAGCGCGACCCCGCCGGAGGCGGGAAAAAAGGGGCGCCACCGCTCTGTTCGTGTGGCCGGGTGATGCGTTGGGTCGACTTCCGACGTCGCACGCTCACGACGCGCGCCGGGGAGGTGCGCCTGGTGCGGGGCTATTGGCATTGTGCCGCGTGTGGGACGGGCTGTGCGCCGGACGATGTGGTGTGGGACTTGCCGCCGGGCAATGCGTCCTGGGGCGTGCGGGACGGTGCCAGTTTACTCGGGGCCGTGTTGCCGTCGTTTGAAAAAACCGCCCATTTATTGGAGGATCTGACCCTCTTTCAGGTCAGTGCGCGCAGCACGGAAAGCTGGACGGAGGACGTGGGGGCCGCCTACGCGCCGCCCGTCCCGACGCCGGAGGCCCCGGCGCCGGCCGTCGACCTGGTGGTGATTGAAGCCGATGCCGGCAATACGCTGTGGCGGACCGATAATGCCTGGCATGAACAGAAAGTGTACGCCGCCTGGGGACGCCGCGCGGACCACGATCAGCCGATCCAGTATGCCGTCGCGCAAGGGCCGTGGGCGATCCACGCGCCCCTCGTGACGAACCTGGCCGAGCGCGTGGGGGTGACGACCGCGCGGGAGGTGCTGCTGCTGGGTGACGGCGCCCCGGCCCTGTGGCGCCTGCTGACGGGATGCTATCCGGAGGCATTTCAACTGCTGGACTGGTATCATCTCATGGAGCATCTCGGCGCGGTGGCAAAACTCCATCCGGACGGCACGCCGTGGCTGGCCACGCAGCAAGAAGCGCTACGGTTTCGTGGGCCGCGCGAGACGCTGCTGGCGCTGAAAGCGCTGCACCAGCGGGGGGACACCGCGGAACTTCGGCAGAGCGCGGGGGCCTGCCTGAAGTATATGTGGCGGCATCGTCAGCGCTTGAATTATCCGGAAGCCCGACGACGGGGCTATCCGATTGGCAGTGGGCGAATTGAATCCGCGGTGAAACAGGTCGTCCAAGCGCGGGCTAAGCAGGCGGGCATGCGTTGGAACCCGGTGCATCTCCAGCAGGTACTCACCGCGCGCTGTGCGGCGTTGAACGGCGACTGGGCGTGCGCGTGCGCCCAAACCAAAGCGGCGGTCACGCGGTCCGCCTCACCGCCACCGCTCCGTCTCGATCCGCCACAGACCGCCCGCAAGTCGATGCCGTCCCGGCGACCGTCCGCGTCAACGCGCGAGGAGCCACGGTCGTTATCACTCAAACAAATGGGGCAAATGGTGAAGCAAGCCTTTGGCTTCTGAAAATACATCACAATCTTTGCGTACACC
>DASXVS010000031.1 GCA_036504095.1 Armatimonadota bacterium
GCCACCCTCCAGCACCAGGCTCGCCAATCGTTTCCGTGACTGCATAAGCGATTGCTCCTGAAATGGCATCCCACACCTCCCGAGCGAAGTGTAAAGGATGTCTTGTCAGAAACTGTCCACCATCTATTGTCATCAGACAATTCTGGGGGACCAAGCGGGGGAGCGGTAATGATGAATTCAGAGTGATGAATGATGAATGGCGGATGGAGCGCGGGCGCCTCGCCCGCATTCGGGTTCGACCCTGCTACCGCTTCGACAGAACCGCGCCAACAACAGCTTTTCAACGCTCGGTAATACGCCCAACCTTACCCGTAAATTGGACGAGGCTCTTCACGAACAAAGCAGACTGCTGGTGAATTGAGTGTGTCATGCATGATCCATGCTAACTATCTTCGCGCAGAGTGCGCATGCGCCACCAGACACCCCAGAGCAACAAGACGGCATTCCATACAAAGAGCAGTCCGAACCGGTCAATCCGAAGGAGTTCAAGCCCCTGCCCCAACTTAGCAGCAGGCGGAAGATCCGCCTGAATGAATAGCAGAGAGACCCAACCAAACAGCATCGTCGAGCAGATGAGACACGTCCGTGCTGCCGTACGGGCATACCCGCCCCATGACAAACCACAGGTTAGTCCCGTGACGGCCCCCAGCAATATCCCTCCGAGTGCGGTAATGAGAAAGAAAATGGGCTCTTCGGACGCAACGCCATTTGGCCTGAACGCGCGGTAGATGTAATACATCCCATTGAGTATGACCAGATAACCCAGAGCCGCACCGCCAAGTGTTCCGATGACGGCTTTCATACCAGTACCCACTGCGCATGCCTCCAATGGACGCGACCTAATGGCACTCGGCCATACCCATAGTTGCCAGCGCCGCGCGTCCATCATGGACCCTCCGCGTCTAGTCCGGGAATCGCCTGTTATTGGGTTTTGGATTCAGCCCTTCAAGCCGGTGAGGGTTATCCCCTGGATGAAGTAGCGCTGGCAGAAGAAGAAGACCATCAGCACCGGGAGCATCACCAGCGTGGACGCGGCCATCATATAGCCGTACTCGCCGCCGTGCACGCTCTGGTACAACTGCAACGCGTACGCGATGGGCATCTTGGTCGGTGAAGAGATGTAGATCAACGGCCCCATGAAGTTGTTCCAACTGCCCATGAACGTCATGATCGCCACCGTGGCGAGCGCCGGACGCACGAGGGGGAGCATGATGGTCCAGTAGGTGCGCCAGTAGGAGCAGCCGTCAATCTTGGCCGCCTCCTCCAACTCGGATGGGATCGTCAGGAAGAACTGGCGCAGCAGGAACACGTTGAATGCGCCGCCTCCGAGGAACGCGCCGGCCCAGAGGGGCACCAGGGTATCGATGTAGCCAAGGCGCTGCCAGATGAGGAACTGCGGGATCATGGTCACGGCGCCGGGCAGCATCATGGTGGCCAGCAGGAGCACGAACAGGCCGTCGCGTCCGGGCCAGCGCAGGCGGGCGAACGAGAAAGCGACCATCGAGGCCGTTAGCAGCGTGCCGATGATGCTGAAGATCGTTATCTTCAACGTGTTGTTGAGGTAGACGAGGCCGTACCTGGTTTCCTCGGGCAGGTAATTGAGGCTCTCCGGGTAGTTCTCCCACACGAAGCCCGGTTTGAGGATGGGCTTCACCGCATCCGGCGAGACTTTGCTCTCCTTGCCCAATCGTCCCCCGGCGTAGACCGGCGCCACTAGAATCGTGTCCTCGAGGTCCTTCACCAATGCCCAGACGCCGGTGCGCGGGGAATTCGGGTCGTCCGGCGGGACGATGGTCTGTTGATCCGCCGACAGGGCGGAACCGGCGACGGTCACCAGGGCGAGTTTTTCGCCTTTGCCGTCGTCGATTTTGACCGGGCGACGCGGCATAAACCGGATCTCGTTCGTCAGGATGTCCGCATCGACCTTGAACGACGTGGAGACGAGCCACAGGAACGGCACCATGAAGATGATCGCGCCGGTGAGTAGGACGAGATGCAGGTACGCCTGGCGCTGGTCCTCGCGGCGTTCCTTGATCTGCGCGGGCGTCTGAGCGTGTGCGAGCTTTCGGCCGAGCAGCAGGATGACCGCCGCCGCGCAGGATGAGGCGAGGAGGACGGGGACGGCATCGACGTGCGCCAGCCACGGCCAGGCCAGGAGCGCGGCAGATAACAGCATCGCCCCGATGCCGGCCGCGCCGGCGCCGCGCCGGATAACGTCACGAAGGGTGACGAGCCATAGCCCGATGGCGACGTAGGCGACGAAGACCTCGGCGACCCAGATCAACGGAAGCAGTTTATCCAATGCTAGCCCTCAGAAGCGAGAAGTGAGAGTTGAGAAGTGAGAAGTGAGAGTTGAGAATTGAGAAGTGAGAAGTGAGAGTTGAGTTATCGCTTTCGCGGTTTCGGAAACGGGACGGTCCGGATCGGCGGGAGCGGCGTCTTTTTCTGCCAATCCCGAATGGCTCTCGGGCGGGAGGCGGCGTCCAATTCCGAGATCGTTACGAACCGGTATCCCCTGGCCTTGAGCGCGTTCACGATGCGGGGTAACTGATCGATCGTCTCCTGCACGCCATCGTGGAAGAGGAGGATTCCGCCGTTCGACGCGTGTTTCATCGTCCGCTCGAAAAGGAGATCCGGGGCGGGGTTCGCGTAATCCGCCGGATCGTCCGTATACATCACGATCGTCTTTCCCAGTTCTCGGCACGCCGTAATGACATCAGCGTCGTATTCGCCGCCCGGGGGGCGCAGATACGGGTCGGCGGGCTTTCCGGTAATCCGCGATATCACCGCATCGCAGGCGGCGATCTCGGGCGCGATTAGGTCCGGCATGACGTGATTCAGGCGGGCGTGGTGATAGGTGTGGTTGCTGACCTGGTGCCCGGCCGCGACCTCCGCCTTGATCAGGTCCGGATTGAACTGGGCCTCTTCGCCGATCACAAAGAAAGTCGCGGGGATGTCCAGCTGTTTCAGCGCGGCGAGCAGGCCCGGGGTGAACAGGGGATGCGGTCCGTCGTCGATCGTCAGCGCCAGCATCTTTCGCGACGCATCGCCGCGGTACAGCTTTTCGAATCGCCAGCCTTTGCGTCGCTCCACGGTGTCCTGCGCGATAATCTGGAGGTCGCTGAGATAATCGCGCTCCTGATCCTTCGCCGTGAGCTGGAGTTTGATGGGGTCCATCGTCGCGGCCAGATCGGGCGCGAACGGGATCTGTGCGAACGCCACGGGCAGGCCGGCGAGGAAGAGAGCAGGCAGCAGGATTGTTCGGGTGTACTTCATCATCTGGCTACTCGGGGCGGGCCATCGCGCGGCGCGGGGACTCAACGGCGCGCGCGTGTTCCCTCGGGCCGGCCGTCCGCTGAGCCCATTGAGTGGACGCGGAGAGCAGCCTGGCCTGGCTGTCCGGCGGGAGGTTTCGGCGCGCGTCCAGTTGTGAGATCGTCACGCAGCGGTAACCGCGTTCGTCCAGCGCGTTGAGCAGCGCGGGCAGTATCCGGATGGTCTGCTTCACGTTGTCGTGGAGAAGGATGATTCCGCCGGGCGCGATGCGCTTCAGAAGGCGGTCCAACAGGACCTTCTCCCCGACGTTCTTGAAGTCCTGCGGGTCATTCGTGTACATCACAGGCGTCTTCCCGAGTCGGCGGCACGTAGAAACGACGCTCTCATTGATCTCGCCGCCGGGAGGGCGGAAATAGCGGTCGGCGGGTCGTTTCAGAATCCGTTCGAGCATAACGTCGCAGGCTTCGATCTCGGGGCCGGCCATCTCGGGAATCACTTTGTTCAGGCGGGCGTGGTGGAACGTGTGGTTGCTCACCTGATGCCCGGCCGCGGCTTCGGCGAGGACCATGTCGGGATAACGTTCCGCCATTTCGCCGATGACAAAGAAGGTCGCTTTGGCGTGGTGCTGGGCCAGTATGCGCAGGATCAATGGCACGAACATCGGGTGCGGACCATCGTCGAACGTGAGGGCGATCTCCTTGCGGCCGCGATTTCCCCAGTAGAGTTTGTCGCCCGAGCCTGCTTCCTTCTTACCGGGCCGCTGCTGGGAGAGGATGTAAAGGTCCGTCTGGAGATCGCGCTCCTGGTCCACGACCGAGAGGGCCTCTTTCAGCGGGTCCGCCAACGGGTTGCGAAATGGGTGTGCGACCGCCCCGGTCCCGAGGGCCAGAAGGCTGCAAGTCGCGGCGAGGACAATGTGTCGATAAATCGTCATACGTAATCAGTTCGTGCGGCGTTCAGTCGCCGTAGTGCACCCAGCGCTGGCTGAGTTTCAACTGGAAAAGGGTGATGATCATGATCACCACGAAGAGTATCCACGCTAGCGCGCTGGCGTAGCCCATTTTGAAGTACTGGAACGCGTTCTGGAACAGGAGCACGACCGGCATCATGGTGGAATCGGCGGGCGCGCCGAGCGGGCCCGCGCCGCGCATGATATAGGCGATTTCGAAGATCTGCAGGCTTCCGATAACGCCCATCACGCCCAGGAAGAAGATGGTGGGAGAAAGCATCGGCAGCATCACGTTGCGGAACTTGCCCCACACTCCGGCACCGTCCAGTTCGGCCGCTTCATAGAGATGCTGCGGAATCCCCTGCAAGCCGGCCAGCCACAGGATCATGCCGCTTCCCGCGCCCCAGAGGCCCATCAGGATGAACGCCGGTTTTGACCAGTTTTCGTCGGCCATCCAGTTCGGCGCGGCCCAGCCAAACCATCTCGTTAGGGTCGCGCCCCACGCGTGGTCGATGATGCCGTACTGGGGGTTGAGGAGCCACAGCCAGAGGATGGCGTTGGCCACCACTGGGGCGATGCTCGGCAGGTAGTACGCCGTGCGGTAATAGTGCATCCCCTTGACTTTGGCGTTCAATAGGAGCGCAATTGCGAGGCCGGCCATCATTGTGAGCGGAATCCCGATGATGCTCATGAAGCCTGCGTTGTAGAAGGACTTCACGAGGATCGGACCATCGCCCGCCGGGCTCAGCAGCTCGCGGTAGTTGGCCAGGGCGAGCCACCGAGGCTCGTGGAGGACGTCGTACTCGCAAAACGAGAGCAGGATACTCATCAGGATGGGGCCTAGCGTGAACACGAGGAACCCGATGATCCATGGCGCGGCGAACAGGTAGGCCGCGCGCGTTTCCGCCCGCCCGTTCCGTCCCTGCGTGCGCATCTTCATCAACACCCAGCCGATGGCCAGGGCGATGAGCCCGAAACCGATGGCGGTGAGGGCCTGATACGCCCAACGGGGGACAACCGGCGAGTGCTCGCGCTCAAATGCCTTGTCGAGCTCCTTCTGCACGGCGATCTGTCCGGCCATGAGGGCATCGTGCGGGGTCATGCCGCGCAAAGACTCGTCCATTGCGCGGACGTGCTCGTCCCACAGCCTCTGCCCTACGAAGGTGACAGGGCGGAACTTGGAGACCTTCATCATGTCCATGAAGACCTTCATGGCGGCCAGCACGCGCGGGCGATTCGGGAGGAACTCCTTCATGATGGCCGCGTTCACAACTCTGTTCGCGCGCATCTGGGGCAGGAACGGTCGTCCCGCTTTGGCGTATCCTTCGCGCTGCGCGATCCATCGGATACGCTGACCCTCCAGGCTCTCGTCGAACTTGATGAACTGCCAGGCCAGTTCCCGCTGGGCCGGGGACACTCCGACGGGAATGACCCACGAGAATCCGCCCGACCAGGTGATGTACGGAGGCTGTCCCTTGTATCGACCTTCCCCGCGCAGGCGCGCCGCGGGAACGGGCGCCGGCACAACGCCGAAGTCCAGCGTCGGGTTGTAGCGCAGGATGCTGTCCATGAACCAGTTGCCGTCGGTCTTCATCGCGACCTTGCCGGTAAGGAACGGGTCCATCGCGTTACCGCCGAAGCCGCTCTGGAACGCATCGACCTTCACGCGGCCGCCCACGAGGTTGGTCATATCGACGAAGAACTGCAGGGATTCGGTGGTATACGGATTGGCAAGCGTGCATTTTCGGCCGTCGGGGCTCATGAATTCGCCGCCTGCCTGCCAGGAATACATGTACAGCCATACGTTTCCGAAGTTGGGGATGAAGCCGATCTGCTTTATATCTCCCTGCTTGTCATTCTTCGTGAGCAGGGGGGCGAGCCGTTTCAGGTCTTCCCAGGTTTTCGGTGGATTGTCCGGGTCCAGTCCGGCGGCGCGGAAGAGGGATTTGTTGTAGTAGAGGGCGCGGTCATCCGTGCTGTCCGGTATTGCGTAGACGTGGCCTTTGTACACGGCCTCCATCCACGTGGAGGGATAGAATTCGTTCTTTCGGATTCCGTTTGGAAGCTTCTGGTCGCGCGCGATGAGATCGTCGAGGGTCTGGAAGGCGTCCCGTGATGCCCAGTCGCCGACGGTGAACCGGTCCTGCCGGACCAGATCCGGCGGCATGCCGCCGGCAATCGCCGTGGAGAGCTTCTGGGGGTCCATACCGCCCGCGCCCATGCTGAGGCGTTTGACCTTACAGTTGTATTTCTCTTCGAACGCGGACACTTCGCGGTCGAAGCCCATGGTGTTAAGGCTCTTCTCAAGTTCTGGTCCCCACATGGTGAGTGTGGGAACGGCACGCGCCTTCGCGGGAACGAGGAAGGGCAACGCCACGAGGAACACGCAAGCAAGGTTTCTCATACTGCTAATATAGATAATTCGCGCTGGATGAGACAGAATAGTGGCCGGAGCATTAATCGGCCACCGGCTGAAAGCGCGAAGCACACAAGCGGGCGGCGGGGTTCGGGCTGGATTGCGGCCGCGTTCACCCCGCCGAACCGGTTTGGTGTTCAGTGCTTGAAGTGCCGGATGCCAGTGAACACGAGCGGCACCCCGTACTGATTGCACACCGCAATCACGTCCGCGTCCTTTGTGCTGCCACCCGGCTCGATGATAGCCTTCACGCCGCCCTTGATGGCGGCCTCCGGACCGTCCGGGAATGGGAAGAACGCGTCGGAAGCCAGCACGGCGCCTTCGGCGCGCTCCCCTGCCTGCTCCAGCGCGAGTTTGACGCTGTTGACCCGGTTCATCTGCCCTGCGCCCGCGCCCACCAACTGGAACTCGCGAGCGATCACGATGGCGTTGGATTTCACGTGGCGCATCACCGTCCAGGCGAAAAGCATCTGCTCTATCTGCCCCGGCGCAGGCTGCGTCTCCGAAACGACCTTCAGATCCGCCGGCGTCAGCTCGATGCGGTCGGGCTCCTGAACCAGCATCCCCCCCAGCACGCGCTTGAAATCGAGATCCTTGTCCGTCACGGGCCGCCCGGCGCGCTCCGCGGTTGAGGACCAGTCCGGCACTTCGATCAACCGGACCGTTTTGCCCCAGGATTTCCGGTTGGCGAACCGGTCCAGCGCGGCGGCGCTGAATGAAGGCGCGAGGATGATGTCCCATTTCTGGTTCTTCTCGCACAGGGCCGCCGCCGTGTCATCGTCCAGTTCGCGATTCACGGCCACGATGCCGCCGAAGGCCGACACAGGGTCGCCGGCGCGGGCGCGGACAAACGCCTCGACAGGGGAGTCCGCTATGGCGCAACCGCACGGATTCGTGTGCTTGATGATGGCGCACGCGGGCTGCGTGAATGACATTACGACCCGCATCGCTGCGTCAGCGTCCTGGATGTTGTTGTAGGAGAGCTCGAGGCCGCTCAGAAGGCGCGCATCGGCCAACGTTGGCCCGGTGTAACCGGTCTGCCGGTAGAATGCCGCCTGCTGATGCGGATTTTCGCCGTAGCGCATTCCGAGCGCCTTGTCGAGGGTCAGAGTCAACCGTTCCGGGAACAGGCCTTCGCCGCCGAGGAACCGGGTGATGGCGGCATCGTACGCGGACGTGTGGGCGTACGCCTTGACCGCCAGCCGGCGGCGCAGGGCATCGGACAGCGAGCCATTCGCCTGTAGTTCCGCGAGGACCGTGGCATAGTCCGCCGGGTCCACGACGATCCCAACCGCGTTGTGATTCTTGGCGGCGCTGCGCACCATCGAGGGGCCGCCGATATCGATGTTCTCGATCGCTTCGTCCAGCGTCACGTCCGGATTGGCAACCGTCTTCTCAAAGGGGTAGAGGTTGACGACCACAAGGTCGATCGGTTCGATGCCCTTCTCGGCGATGGCGGCCATGTGCTCGGGTTTTCGCCGGTCCGCGAGGATGGCGCCGTGAATCGCCGGGTGAAGGGTTTTGACGCGGCCATCCATCATCTCGGGGAATCCAGTGACCTTATCCACCGGCGTCACGGGGATGTCGGCGTCGGCGAGGGCGCGCGCAGTGCCTCCGGTGGACAGGATTTCGAAATGCAGATCGACGAGACCGCGCGCGAATTCCGCCAGGCCGGCCTTGTCCGAGACGCTCAATAGAGCTCGTCCAGTTTTCATATATTGCTCCAGTGTCGATTTGATTTGCGCCGTGTTCGCTTCGACGCAATCGGGTAATTACTATTCATATGGGGTCGCGGCGACGCCGCAACACGGGCATGATGGCCGTTGGCCCCGTGAATGGGCAACTGCGGGACGTCGATGGACGACGCCGGCCATCGGGACGCATGGGGGATATTGGTATGCCGGCAAGCGCCGCGATGTTGGACAGCCTGATTGCGCACGTTCCCGTGAGCATGCAGGTTCTTGACAAGGACGGCTTGACCGTTCGCGTGAACGATGCCTATCTCGCGCTCTTCGGATATGGCACGCGGCAGGAGGTTGAAGGCAAACACAACCCGCGCACCCACGCGTCGATCCGCGCGCAGGGCCTGGACCAGTACATAGAGCGAGCTTTCGCCGGCGAACTGGTGCACACGCCGACAGCGCCATTTCTGCCGCTGAGAGCCGGCTCCGCGGCTCCCGGCGAGATCCGCGCCACCCTCATTCCGATTTTCGACGATGCCGGCGCCGTTGAGAACGTCATCATCGTGCATGAGGACCTCAAGGCCCTGTCCACTTCGGAACGGGCATGGAAACGCCGCGACAAACTGATGTCCGGGCTGCAGGCCGCATATCGCCTCATCACCGACTGCCTGCAGGTAGGGGCCGTGATCGAAGCGGTTCTTGATGCGGCCCAGGAAGTGCTGGGCGCGGATAAGGCCGCCATCTGGGCCGGCGGGCGGGACGATGACTGGGATGCGCTCGCGCAGCGCGGGCTCTCCCCATCCTTTCAGGAGGACCTCAGAAGCGTTCGAGAACGGTCGCCCGCGCTCCAGGCTGTTGCCCGGGGCATCAAAGACAGCAACGAGGCGTGGGCGTACCATATGACGCATCCGGTCCTGCATTGCCCCGAGTTCGACAGGCTGCTCGCGGGGGAAGGGATCCGGCGCGTCCTCGTTGTGCCTCTCCGGAGCAGGGACGTGGTGTCCGGCACGCTGACGCAATACTTCTCGGACGACGCCGAGTTCGAGGCGACCCACATCGAGGCCGCGTGCCTACTCGCAGACCTGGCCGCCGCGGCCATGCACAACGCGTTTCTCTTCGAGCAACTCACCGCGATCAGGGATGAACTCGAGGAGCGGGCACAGGCAACCACGGAAGACCTTCGCCTCGCCCACGAAGAGGCGGTGCTCAACGAGAAGCTCGCGGCCGTAGGCTATCTGGCGAAAGAAGTTGCACACGGCCTTCGCAACCCTTTGAACGTGATCTCCGCGTCTTCGTATTACCTTCACTCCCGATGCCCCGGAGGCGACGAGAAGATCGAGCGCCACTTTGAGGCGATCGGCCGGTCGATCGGGCAGGCGGCGGACATGATCACGGACTTGACCGCCCTGGCCGGCGGATCGAAGCCGGAGGTGGTTCGCCTCGATATCACCGAATTGGCACACCGCGCCGTTCAGGAACGCCTCACATCCGTCCGAGTACCGGTGGAGACAGATTGGGCCGCGGAACTCCCGCCCACGCGCGGTGACTGGGCGCAGCTTCTTCAGGCCATGCGGTCGCTCCTGGCGAACGCGGCCGCCGCGCGCCGGGAACGGCCGGTCTACGTCGGCACCTCCCGGGACGACGGCTTCGTCGAGTTCTCGGTTGGAGACGACAGGGAGGACCTGGCCGAGGAAGAAATTGGGTCCGCTTTTGGCACATTTTCGTCTTCCGCGACACAGTGGACCGGGTTGAGCCTCACAGTGGCGCGCCAGATCGCGAAGCGGCACGAAGGAAACGTCGTCGTCGATCGCGCCAATGGGGTTACGTGGTTCCGTATGCGCCTGCCCGTAGATGACGGCGCCGGCAGCTGAGATGGGCGCGACGGCGGCGTACCGATCAGAATCGAGGCGCGCGATGCCGGATTTCGCACGCTCTGCCGCCGTTTGCGCTGGCATTGCGCTCGCCTGCGCAGTCACCATGTTGGGGTGGCCCGCAGCATGTTTATCGGTGGTCAACTGTCTATCAAAACGGGGAGTGAATACATGGGTGTAGGAATAAAGCTGGATCCGAACTATCTGTCGCCGGAAGCTTCCCCGGCAGAGATTTCGCAGTGGCAGGACCGGGTGGACTACGTCCACTCCGTACTCGTGGATGGCACAGGGCCGGGCGCGGCATTCCTCGGCTGGCTCTACCCTGACGCGCTTATGCCGGCCGAACTGCTCTCAGGCATCGAGGCGACTGCCGTCCGCCTGCGGGAGAAGGCGGACGTGATGGTGGTGATCGGGATCGGCGGCTCGTATCTTGGCGCCCGCGCGGTCATCGAAGCGCTTGCCGGAAGCGACGCCGGGCGTGTCGTCTTCGCCGGCCAGACGCTGGCGCCGGACTACATCGCATCGCTGCTGAAGAGCCTGAAGGGCAAGCGATGGTGCATCAACGTTGTGAGCAAATCGGGAACGACCACCGAGCCCGCCGTGGCATTCCGCCTGCTGCGGGCCGCGCTTGAGGAGCAGGTAGGCGTCGAAGCGGCCAAGGACCTCATCGTGGCCACCACCGATCCGGATGCCGGGAAATCCGCGCTCCGGCGGGTCGCGACGACGAAAGGCTACGAGCTGTTCGACGTTCCGCCGAACGTTGGCGGCCGGTTCAGCGTTCTGAGCGCCGTCGGCATCCTGCCGATCGCTTTCGCGGGCGTCGACGTTCGCGCCCTGGTGAAGGGCGCGGCTAATTGCTGCGCGGCGTGCGAAACCTCGGCGGTGAAGTCCAACCCCGCCTATTACTGGGTGGCGGCGCGAAACCTCCTGTACCGCCAGGGCAAATCGATCGAACTCCTGGCCACGTGGGACCCCCGCCTGCTGTATTTCGCGGAATGGTGGAAGCAGTTGGTCGGCGAGAGCGAGGGTAAGGACCATATGAGCCTCTTCCCCGCGAGCGTGCAGTACACGACGGACCTCCACAGTATGGGGCAATGGGTCCAGGACGGCCGGCGGTCGCTTCTGGAGACGTTCATCAGCATCGAAGACGCGTCGCCCAGCGTGCGGATTCCGGACGACCCGGACAACGCGGACGGCCTGAATTTCCTCACCGGTACGGAGATAGGCGAAGTCAACCGCAAGGCATTCGAGGGCACGGCTCTGGCACATCGCGATGGCGGCGTGCCGAACATGACGATCAGCATCCCCAAACTCGACGCGTATCACCTCGGCGCGCTGATCTACTTCTTCGAGCGCGGGACCGCTGTGAGCGGCTACCTGCTGGGCGTGAACCCGTTTGACCAGCCGGGCGTCGAAGCGTACAAGACGAACATGTTCGCCTTGTTGAAGAAACCGGGTTCCGAGGCGAAGAGCGCGGAAGTCCTGCGGCGGGTGGAGGAAGGGCGCAAGCTCGCGCCGATCGGTTTCGAATAGCCGCCTTCGAAGGATCACAAAGGCGCGAAGGCACGAAGGGTATCCGGCCGGAGTCTTCGCCGTCTTTCAGTTCGTCCGGCATACAGTCATATACATAGCGGCGCGTTCAGCCGCACTGGAGGAATACATTGAGCATTCGCATCACTCTCGTCGCGCTGGCTGCGGTCGGCCTCGCCGCCGCCTCTTCGGGCGCCGCCCCCGCGTTGCCGAAGGGCGTCGCCAAGCCGCACCTGAATTACGCCGCGATGAACAAACTGGGCTGGAAGCTGTCTTGCCAGGCCTACACGTTCCGCGATATGACGCTGTTCGAGACCATCGATACGCTTCAGGCGATCGGTATCCGTTACATCGAGCTGTACCCCGGGCAGCGTTTCTCGCCGGACAATCCAGCCTCGTTCGACCATAACGCATCGCCCGAAATGATCGCGCAATTACAGCGCAAACTCAAGGCCGCCCGCATCACGGCGGTCAACTACGGAGTCGTCGGACTTGACGATAACGAGGCCGGAGACAGCAAGGTTTTCGATTTCGCAAGGAAGATGAAGCTGATCACGATCGTCTCGGAACCGCCCGAAAGCGCGATGCCGATGCTGGATCGGTTGTGCAAGGAATACAAGATCAACGTAGCGATTCACGACCACCCGACGCCGAGCCATTATGCCGTGCCGGAAACCGTGCTCGCGGCGACAAAGGGGCTCAGCAAGCGCGTCGGTTCGTGCGCGGACACGGGCCACTGGTACCGCTCCGGCCGCGTTCCGGTTGAGTGCCTCCGGCAGTTGAAGGGCCGCATCATCAGCCTCCACTTCAAGGACCTTGATGCGGAGAAGCGTGACGCACCGTGGGGCACGGGAGTGCTCGATGCCTCGAAGATGCTCGAGGAGCTCAAGCGGCAGAAATTCAGGGGAGTTTTCTCCATCGAGTACGAATCGACAACGGGCGCCGAACTGGTGAGCAACGTTGCCAAATGCTGCCAGTTCTTCAGCGACGAAGCCGTACGCCTGACAAAATGATGATTTCAGAATGATGAGTGATGAATGTCCGATCGTCTCTGGCATTCATCACTCATCATTCCTCACTTTCGTCTTTGTGCCTTCGTGCCTTTGTGGTTGGTTCACCTGCTGTACAGTATCGCCGCTTCCCGCATCGACGCAAACGCCGCGGCGTCTGACAGGAGGCGGCCGCGGATCTCCATGAGGGGCGTGAACGCATCCACGGCTTCGCGCACCCAGTTGGTCCCTGCCAGGATGTCGATCGGCATATGCGTTTCGTCGTACTCGAACGGGGGCTGCTTCCATTCGAACGCGTCGGGGTACAGGCGCTTAACCGCTTGCAGGACGGCGATACCGCTGAGCACCGGCTCATACGCGTCACGGTCAAGGACATGGACGGCGCAGCCTCCGCACGCCGTTCCGGCGTGCTTATCGAAGGTCGGCTCGAAAACGACCGGACGGTAGCGGACGCCGGGCAGGTCCAGCGCGTTGAGCGCTGCCGCCAGATCCCAGCCATCTATGAACGGCGCGCCGAACATCTCGAACGGGCGCGTTGTGCCGCGCCCTTCACTCAGGTTCGTGCCTTCGAGGAGGCACATCCCGGGGTAAACGACCTCCGTGTCCACGGATGGCATGTTGGGTGACGGCATCGCCCACAGCAATCCCGGCTCATCGCCGCAGGCGGCGGGAACCCAGCCCTCAACGGGCACTACGCTCAGATCGGCCTTCGGGTAGTGCTCCGCACGCAGGTGGCGGGCGACCTCGCCGATGGTGAGCCCATGCCGCAAGGGAAGCGGGTGCAGACCGATGAACGAGGCGTATTCGGGGTCAAGAAGCGGGCCCTCGACCCGCGTACCGCCAATGGGGTTGGGACGGTCCAGCACCAAAATCGGGACGCCTGCTTGCTCGCAAGCCTTCATGCAGAGCACCATCGTCCAGACGAACGTATAGGCGCGCGCGCCGATGTCCGGCAGGTCCACGACGAACAGGTCAACGCCGTCGAGACTTTCCTGAGTGGGCTCGCGGTGCTCACCGTACAGCGAGTAGACTGTGAGCCCGGTTCGAGCGTCGGTTCCACCCTCCCACTCGATCATGTTGTCCTGGGTGTGGCCCCAGAGCCCGTGCTGCGGGCCGAACACCGCCTCGAGGTTGAAAACGCCGGATTGATGGGCCGCGTGGAACGCATCGAACGAGAGGCGGACGTCGGATGTCAGGCTGGCCTGGTTGCACAACAGGGCCACGCTGCGGCCGCGGATGCGGGCGAATGCCTCCGCGACCATCGCATCGACGCCTGTCTGCACGGGTTCAGACGCCCGCGAGCGCCTTGACGGCGGCCTCGATGTCCGACACCTTGAATACCGCCGGGGAGGGGAAGCCCGGAGCGGTAACAGTGCCGTACACGTACTGGATGTTGACCCCGGCGTTGGCGAGGCGCTGCGTTACCTCGAGGAGGGCGCGCGGGCGGTCCGGCATCTGCACCAGGAGGACATCCGTTGTGCGGACGGCCAGGCCCACGGGCGCGAGCGCCTTCTCCGCCCCCGGCGCGTCGTCCACCACGAAGTGGGCCGTCCCGTGGTCGCTGGCCAGTGGGATAGACGACAGCGCGCGAATGTTGATACCCGCGTCGGCGAGGGCCGCCTGCGCGTTCGCCAACTGGCCGGGCTTATCCGTCAGAAATACCGTCACTTGCTTCACAATGGTTACCATACGTTCATTATCGGCCGCCGCGCCACGCAGGGCAAGCCACGCCGGCCCGATGCGCGCGATACAATGGCAGTGTGAAAGCCCTGCTGCCGATCCTGGCGCTGGCGTGTGGACCGTCGTTCGGCGCGGCGAAACCCGTGGCGCTCCCGGTCAACTCGCCGCAGTTGTCGCTCGCGCGGCCGTATGCCGTTTTCACCGGCGCGGAGCAGCCCTTGGCGCTGGACCTCAAGGCTCCGAACTCCCCGGCTCCGCCGGAAGCGGCGGACTACTATGCGTACTGGGACGTTCCGGCGACGGCGGGAGCGGACCGGATAGCGGCCAGACGTCGCGCGTGGAGCCTGCGCGGCCGGATCATAGTTTCCGGTTCGTTGAGCGAGGTCATCGCCGCGGTCACCGCTGCCGATTACCCGGGTGTCATCCTGAAGCCGCGGCTGACGGCTCAGTCAGCCGAAAATCGCTACCGCGTGGGATTTCAGCTGCGGCTCGCGGCGGATCTCGTGCAGAGGATCCCGCTCCCGACGCTCGACCTGTCCGGTTTTACAGGGGGCGCGGGCTGGGTCGAATACTGGATTAACGAATGCGTCAGGAACGGGGTGTCAGGGTTGCGGGTCGTCCCGCCGGAGGAGGCTGCCGCCGCCAAGAGCACGCGCGATGCGCTCGCGCCGCTGGCCGGCCCGAATGTCTATCTGCCAACGTTATCCGAGGTGGCGATCCTGGTGCCGGAGCGGAGCGCCCAGTCGCCGGAAGCGTTCCGGTGCTATGCCGGGCTGCGGGCGTCGGGGGTATGGCCCAATTTCGTGAGCGAGGAGCAGATTGCCTCCCGCGCGGTATCCCTGGCCCGGTTCGCGGTGATTATTTGTCCTGATCCACTGTCACGCACCGCGCGCCTCAAGGTTGAAGATGCAGCCCGTCGCGGGGCTATCGTTGTTGCAGTGGGTGAACCAGCACAGCGGGGCGCTCGCGTTCTCGCGTCCGGATACGATGGGCTGCCGCTGATGACCGAAAGGCGAACCGGCGACGGACGCTGGATCGCAGCGAGGACGGCGCCGTGGTCTCCGGACGGAGCCTGGACGTCGTTCTGGGACGGGGTACTGTCGGACGCAGGCGTCCCGCGCAGAGCGTGGCTTGAAGCGGTCACCGCGCGCAACGTCGGCCGTATCACCGGCCGGTACACAAAGCCGAAAATGGCAAAGTAGGGGAACATGGCGGAACCAGTCAACCGTATCAGGCAGCTCAGGGACCTTCTCAACGAGGCATCCTACCGCTATCACGTGCTCGACCAGCCAACGATCTCCGACGCCGAATACGACCAGGCGCTAGCCGAATTGCGCTCCCTGGAGGCGGCCCACCCGGAACTCGTCACGCCGGACTCTCCGACTCAGCGCGTGGGCGCAGCGCCGCTGTCCGCGTTCACGCCGCACGTTCACCGCGAGCGGATGTTCAGCCTCGGAAACGCGTTCAGCGAGGATGACCTTAAGGATTTCGACGCCCGCGTGCGCCGAGGCCTCGATGCGCCGGACGAGGCTGCGATCACCTACGTGGCGGAACTCAAACTGGATGGGTTGGCTGTTTCGCTGACCTATGTGGATGGGGTCCTGACCACGGGCGCCACCCGCGGCGACGGGGCGCAGGGCGAAAACGTGACGCCCAACGTGCGAACGGTCCGCGCCATACCGCTTCGTCTGTCGGCGGATGCCCCCGCCCTGGTGGAAGTGCGTGGCGAGATCTTCATGACGCACGAGGAATTCGAACGCGTGAACGAAACGCGCGAGGAGAACGGCGAGGCCACTTTCGCCAACCCGCGGAACGCCGCGGCAGGGTCCGTGCGCCAGTTGGACTCGTCCATCACCGCGAGCCGCCGCCTTGACTGCTTCTGCTACGCCGTCGGCGCGCTGGCCGGCGATGCGCCGTTCGCAACGCAGTCCGAACTGCTTCAGACCCTGGCGAAATGGGGGTTCCGCGTCAATCCGAACGTGCGGATGCTGACCGGAATGGACGAGGTGTGGGACTACATCCGGGAATGGGATGTCCACCGGTACGAACTGCCGTATGACATGGATGGCGTGGTGGTCAAGGTCGACAGCCTGCGCGCGCAGCGGACGCTCGGCTTCACGTCCCACGATCCGCGCTGGGCTATCGCGTACAAATTCGCGGCGCAGGAGGTTGCCACAAAGATCAACGACATCATCGTGAACGTGGGACGCACGGGAGCGCTGACCCCGGTGGCCATCCTGGAGCCGGTCTTCGTGGGCGGCGTGACGGTGAGCAAGGCGACGCTGCACAACATCGACGAAGTTCGGCGGAAGGACGTCCGAATTGGCGACACGGTGATGATCCGCCGGGCGGGCGAGGTCATCCCGGAGGTCGTGTCTGTGGTAGACGACCCGGAGCATGCAGACCGGCCCGAGTGGAATATGCCGGACCGCTGCCCCGTCTGCGGCTCCGAGGCGCAGCGCGTTGAGGGCGAGGCGGTCACCCGTTGCCTGGGCATAGCCTGCCCGGCGCAATTGAAGCGGCGTATCGAACATTTCGCGTCACGGGGCGCGATGGATATCGACCGGCTGGGCGACAAACTCATTGCGCGGCTTGTCGATGCCGGCAAGCTGGCGGACCCGGCGGACATCTTCTTCCTCACGAAGCAGGATTTCATCGAGATCGAGCGCATGGCGGAGAAATCGGCCCAGAACGTTGTGGACTCCATCGAGGCGGCCCGCACGCGTCCGCTGGAACGGCTCATTACCGGGCTGGGCATACCCCAGGTGGGCAGCGCCGCCGCGCGGGACCTGGCCGCCGCATCGGGCGGAATCGATCACCTCGCGAACATGTCCGAGGAGGAGCTGCAGGGCATCCACGGGATCGGACCGATCGTGGCCGACAGCATCGCGCGGTTTTTCCGGCAGGAGGAAACCCGTGTCGTGCTTGGAAAACTGAAGATGGCGAACCTGGTGCTTTCCGCCCCGGAACGCGCGGAAGGCGACGACCGGTTTGCCGGCAAGACATTCGTGTTCACCGGCACGCTGGAAACGATGACCAGAACCGAAGCGGAAGCCATTGTGCGGCGCTTTGGCGGTTCCGCATCCGGCAGCGTGAGCAAGAAGACAAGCTACGTTGTGGCGGGCGAATCGGCGGGGTCGAAACTGGACAAGGCGCAAAGTCTCGGCGTGCCGGTGATCACCGAGGGTGAATTCGCCACCATGGCATCCTGACGGCCCATGTTCAAACGAGCGATCGCATCCCCGGCCACTTACGCCGCCCTGTTCGCAGCGTTCATCTTCCTCCTCTCCTCGGTCCCGAATCCCCCCATACTCGGCCCGATGGAAATGAACGACAAGATCAAACACGTGGCGCTCTATTCCGCCTTCGCCGCGCTCGTGAGCCGCGCCGTCGCGGCCCGCGAGCGCCGCCTTTTTCTGATCGCGGTGTGGACGGTCGCGCTCGTCGCCGTCTACGGCGCCACGGACGAGTATCACCAGCGGTTCACGCCGGGGCGGAGCGGCGATGCCTTCGACTGGATGGCCGACGTGGCCGGCGCGGTCCTCGTGAGCCTCACCCTTCCGCTCTGGTTTCGCGGGGGTCAGGATTAATACCTGGTTCGAAGGGGTATTTATAGTTACGGGCACAGTCTGGAACCTGCGATCCGCGAGCGAAGTCCATTCGCATGAGTGGTTCGTTCTTCTGGAGAAGTGAGGTGTCCAATGAGCGCTCAATTACGATGTTTTGAATGCGGCCGGGAACTCCCCGCGCTGCCGGGATATTTGAGCCGTATGGGAGATGTCAAGGTGCGCTGCCTGGTCTGCGCCGAGAAGGCACAAGCCATGCGGCCCGTGATTCCCCTCGAGATGGTATCGACTGAAAAGAAACAGATCACACTGCACAAACCTCGGCCTCGCCATTCCGGGCTGAGCGAGGAGGCTCTGGATGCCCTGATCGGCCTGCCGCGCGCAGCGTGATGTCCAAAAACCTGGAACTGAAGAGAGTGGAGCTTCAACGGGGAGACGCCGGTGCGCCTCCCCGTTTCCTCATTTGGGTCGCGCGGGGGTGACGTCGTAACGGCAATAACCGACCGGGCGCGCGCCGGCGCGGCGCCGTTGCCTTCGGAACCCGCAGCGGTCCATCATTGACACGCGGGGGCGTTCACTGTCTAGGAAAAAGCGCCGATAGGTAAGCGGCTGACGCCGCCCGCCTGGCGCCCCGTTCGAGGGGTGCGCGGTCGCGCGCGTCCCCTGGGACTTGATGAAAGACGCCGCTGAATCATTGCGAGAGTTGAAAAACGCCCTGGATACACTCTCTCCCCAGGATTTTGCCGCCTGGAACGAATGGATGGAGAACCGGCTCACGGAGCGTCTGCGACGCCGCCACGAGCACCGCCCTCCGGCCAGTCCGATCCGTTCCGACGGCGAGGAGCCCACAGATGCCTGATATGCTGGTTCCATTGTTGAACCTGCCCTCCAGCAAACCACTGGTAGAGGACCTGGCCGCGCAAGGCGTGGTCGTGCGTCCCGCCCATCCCTTTGAGCAGACCATCCTGCGCGCCTTTATCGAGAAGCACTTCAGTGCGGCGTGGGCGGACGAAGCGGTTGCGGGATTGTACAACAAGCCCGTGTCCACTATCCTCGCCATTCAGGACAAGAAGATCGTCGGCTTCGCCTCGTATGAGTGCACGAGGCGCGACTATTTCGGCCCCACTGGCGTTGATCCGGCGCAGCGCGGCCGAAACATCGGCAAGGCCCTGCTGATCGTCGCGTTGGAAGGCTTGCGCGATATGGGGTACGCCTACGCCATCATCGGAGGCGCCGGCCCCGTGGATTTCTACGCCAAGGCCGTGAATGCGACCCCCATCCCGGATTCCAAGCCCGGAATATACCGCGATCTGCTCTGGTAGACTCGCCGACAGCGATTAGGCCATCAGGAAATGGGGAAACGATTGAATTATGCGACATTCTGAGTTTCCCCATTTCCTATTGCCATTACGGGAGGTATGACTAATGCGACGAAATCGAGTGTGGATCGCGGCGGCCGGCGTTCTGACGCTTCTGGCGACGGGCTGCGGAAAGTCCGGCAATGTCTTCAAGCCGAGTGTGGATCAGCAGAAGAAGCTTGGCGACGAGGCGGCGAAGGAGTACGAGAAGAAGTACAAGTTCGTGACAGGCGATAAACTGGCGCGCACCGAGCGCGTTGGAGAGCGGCTCTACCAGGCGCTCCCGGAAGATGACCGGAAAACCTGGACCTACAAGTTTCACGTCGTCGAGGACAAGGAAGTCAACGCATTCGCCATCCCCGGCGGCAATGTGTACATGTACACGGGCCTGCTGGACCGGATCACGACCGACGACGAACTCGCTGCCGTGCTGGGCCATGAGATGACCCACGTCCGCGCGCAGCACTGGGCGAAGCAGGTGGCCTCCAACCAGGAACGCTCCGCCGGATTGTCCGTGCTGCTGGGCGCGATGAAAGCCAGCAGCGACTGGTACAGCGCCGCCGACGTGGTGAACACGCTCTCCGACCTTCGGTATTCCCGCAAAGACGAAGACGAGGCGGACGCCGGCGGCCTGAGCAATATGGTGGCCGCGGGGTTCGACCCGCAGGGCATGCTGGACCTGTTCAAGATCCTCCAGGACGCCGGCGGGAGTGGGGGCACGCCGGCCTTCCTCCGCGATCACCCTATGACAAGCGACCGTGTCAAGAAGACGCAGGAGCGCATCGCGGCGCTGAAGAAGGGCTGAGAGTTGAGAGTTGAGAATTGAGAGTTGAGAATTGAGGCAGGGTTAGACGGAGCCCTGCCTCAATTCTCAATACTAAACTCTCTCTTCTCTTGCGTCAGCCCTTCTTGCGGATCTTGGCTTTTACCACCGTGCGGGTGTCCTTCGGCTTGTCGTAGCCGCCGCTGTGCGTGCGGGGATGGCGAGGGGACTCGGGCGGGCGGGGGCGTTCCGGCTTGGCCCGGGCCACCCTCAATTCTACGCCGCGGAAGACGACGCCGGTGAGCGACCGGATGACCGTTTCCGCGGCTGATGCGGGCACCTCGACGAACGAACTGCGGTCGAAGATCTCAATGCTCCCGATGCTCGCGCCCGGCAGGCGGGCCTCATTGGCGATCATCCCGACGATGTCCTGCGGGCGAATCCCGGTGTCCCGCCCCGCGCTCAGATAGAGCCGCGCCATGCCGGTCTGTGCCATGAACGCGGGAACCGGCGCGTTCTCCAGTTCGGCGAGCATGGGGGTATCGGCGATGGTGCGCTCCGTGGCGTGCAACAACTTCAGCGCAGCGGCGGCAACGTCGATTTCGTCGTAATCCTCCCCGAGTTCCTCCGCCAGCACGCGGAAAGTGTCGAGTTTGCCCTCATCAAGCGCTGTCCGTACGGTGTCCCGGAAGGATGCCCACCGGCGTTCGGCGACATCCTTCTCCGTTGGAAGACGCTCCACCTTGACCTTCTTGCCGGCGACCCGCTCGATGACACTCAGCAACTGCCGCTCGCGGGGAGAGACCAGAGAGACCGCGACGCCTGTCTTGCCGGCGCGCCCCGTCCGGCCTATCCGATGGATGTACTGCTCGGGGTCGGTGGGCAGATCGAAGTTGAAGACGTGGGACACATCGTCGATGTCCAGTCCGCGGGCGGCCACGTCGGTGGCGACGAGGATGTCGGTGCTCCCCTCGCGGAAGCGTTTCAGCACCCTTTCGCGTTCGGCCTGCGCCATGTCGCCGTGGATGCCTTCGCCGGGGTAGCCCTGGATCTGAAGGCGCTCGGACAATTCGTCCACATCGCGACGCGTCCGGCAGAACACCATGGCGCTGGTTGGCGCAAGGGCGTCCAGAAGCCGCATCAGCGCTTCCGATTTTGCGCGGCCGGGCACCTGGTACGCGTACTGCTTGATTTTGGGAACGGCCAGAGTCTCGTGCTGGGTAGTGATGTGCTGTGCCTGCCGCATATAGCGCTTGGCCAGGCTGGCGATTCGGGGCGGAACGGTGGCGCTGAAGAGCGCGGTCTGCCGCGTCTCTGGCACCTGCTCGAGGATGAACTCGATGTCCTCTACGAAGCCCATGTCCAGCATCTGGTCGCCTTCATCGAGCACAACCGTGGTGACGTGATCGAGTTTGAGGGTGCCGCGGCGGATATGGTCCATGATCCGGCCGGGCGTTCCAACGACGACGTGCACGCCTGCGGCGAGTCCGCGAAGCTGGCGGTCGATCGGCTGGCCGCCATAGACCGCGAGCACCCGGACGCCCTGGTTGTGGCCGATGTCGTAGATCGCGCCGGCATCCTGCACAGCGAGTTCGCGGGTCGGGGCTAGAACCAGCGCCTGCGGGCGGGGTTCGTCCTTCACCAGGCGTTCGACGATCGGTATCGCGAACGCGGCCGTCTTGCCGGTGCCGGTCTGCGCCTGCGCCATGATGTCCGCTCCGGCCATCAATGGCGGTATCGCCGCCGCCTGAATCGGCGTTGGTTCTTCGTACCCCAAAGCCGCAATCGCCGCCGCCATCGGCTCGCTCAATCCCATTTCCGCAAACGTGCTCATTCTCAGTCCTTCCGCGCTTTCTCGCGCCGGTGTAGTATAGACCATTGATTCGCGAAACCATGCGGCGCCGACCTGCGTAGTACTTCATGACGCGCCGTTAGACGAACCGGACGCGCGCGGTAGAGAGAGGATGGGACCATGGATAGCAAGAACCCGTTGTACTGGATTTTGCCTGCGGGCGTGCTGGCATATGC
Organism: Armatimonadota bacterium; assembly: GCA_036504095.1. Classification (NCBI taxonomy): domain Bacteria; kingdom Bacillati; phylum Armatimonadota; species Armatimonadota bacterium. Next base: position 22,130 of record DASXVS010000031.1, read on the forward strand.
GGCTTCCCCGGAGGTCCGCAAGGGCATTCGCACAACCGTCGTGAAGGGCGTGGCCGGGGTCCTGGACCTCGTCGAAAAGACCGAGGGAGCCACAGGCGGGTTGCGCGAAGGCATCAAGGGCATCGTGGACGAAGCGGAACGGCTCCGCAAAGAGCCCCGCCAGGAGCCGCATCGTGTAGAGGTCGTGGACGCCGAACCCGCGATGGGCTGACGGTGATGTCACCACAGAGACACTAAGGCACAATGACACCAAAAATCTTCGTGCCGTTGTGCCTTTGTGGTGGTCACGTTAGCCAGGCGGCGAAGTCAGCGTCAGTGACGCGTTGTCGCTCGTATCGCGGCCGGGGGTTGCGGATGGCTTCCCGTCGGGCCGCCCAGACGGCCGGACCGTTCTTCAGCGTTTGCTGGAGGATGTAAGCCGCGTGGGCTATGGCATAGCGGCGCTGTAGCCCACGCGGCACGTTTTTTCGCATGGCCCATTCGGCGTTCCGCTGGATGAGGAGCATCTTCCGCCGTCCCAAACGGCGCGCCGTGACGCCCTCGCGGTGGCGAACGATCGCGTCCGGCAGGTACATTGTCCGGTATCCGGCCAGGCGCGCCCGCAACGCAAAATCCACGTCCTCGTTGTACGCCCAGAATGCCGCGTCGAACAGGCCGATATCATCCACCACGCGCCTGCGGATCAGGGCGGCGCCCCCGGACGGGCCGAACACCTCCCGCCGGTTTGGCCAAAGTGACGCCTTATCCCCGCGAGCCAACTGATAGCCGCTGAGGGTCCTCCGATAGCCGATGCCGGCGTTCTCCATGAGGCCGGCATCGGCCCACTGCCGCATCGAACACGCGAAGAGGTCGAATTCCGGGCATTGAAGGAGGGCGTTTTCGAGGACCGCGATCAGATCCGGGTCAAACGCGGTGTCGTTGTTGAGCAGCAACACCGCATCCCCGATGGCGATCGAACAGGCAAGGTTGTTCGGTTCGCAAAACCCCAGGTTCTCCGTCAGCGCCACAACGCGGACACCGGCGTCATCCAGCATGCGTCGGGAGGCATCCACGCTGCCGTTGTCGACGACGATAGTCTCGCGGGGCGGCGCGGTCTGGGCGGCCAGGGACGCCAGGTAGGCTGGGAGCACTTCGGCCCCGTTCCAGTTGACGGTGATGATGGAGATGGGCATATGCCTGTAGTTTAGCGCCCCACATACCCCGATTCTAGGCAGGCTGTCGGGACAATTGCCGTCACAACCGGCGTGCCGGCCATGTGCCGGGTTCGCGTGAGTGAGGCGCCCCGGGTCTGACGGCGGCTGCATCGTCCGGAGTAGACATGCTTGCTCGGTTGGCCGATTTCTTGCACGACTTAATGCGTGCCGGTCTGCTCCCGGCGCACGGTCGCGCCTGACTTGTCATCGGTTTGACTCCTGCGGCGCGACCCCACTCAGTTTTCGCAGGAAAGGAAAGAGGAGATGCGAGCAATTATTGTCGCTGCCGCATTGGCGGCGCTCACAGCACCAGCCTACTGCGCTGTGGTCGTGGACACCGGCGGTTTTGAAGGGTACGCTCTGGGCGCGTTGGCGGGCCAGAACGGCTGGACCCAGGTCAACGCCTTCGGCTCCGTCGACAGGCCGGTAGACATCGCCATCGGCCCAGGTGGCAGCAAAGTGATGGCGTTCGACTGCACGAACGCCGCCGGAGAGCCCAATACCGAGGGATCCGTTCAGACGTCATTCGCCAACCTGACCGGGGTTGACCGCTACGCACGCGTTACATATGATCTCTATCGAGACGGCGACGGCATTTACAACAACCTGTGGTGGTGGCCGGTTGGCAGCAATAACTGGTATGGCCTTCAGTGGGACAACGGGGCCAGCCAGCCCGCCAAAATCCTTCCATTCGGGTTCGGCGCACCGGATACGCCCATGCTTCAGAAGCAGTGGGTGAATATTGACCTCACATTCGATCTGGTGGCCGGCACCGAAGACGCCTACATCAACGGGACGCTTCTTGCGGCCAACGTCAACGTGGGTACAGGCGAGTTCGCCGGCTGGTTCCTCGGTGATTCGTGCACGGTCGACCCCGCCCGCACGCCGAACGGCAAGGGCCAGAAGGCCTACGTGGACAATCTGCGGATCCTGGCGGGCAACACCCGGGGCGACCTGCAGCCCGTTCCCGAGCCAAGCAGCCTCGCGCTCCTCGCGGGCGGCCTTCTCCCGCTGCTCGGCCTTCGCCGCCGCAAGTAGAGAAAAGCATCTTCCATTCGGCATCCGGCCTTCAGGGTCATCCTGAAGGCCGGGTGCCGAACGGCGTTTTGAGGGGCTTTCCGGCGCGTTGAAGACGCGATTCCAGCGTACGCTTGGCCCGTTTCTTGCACCCGTATGGCATGTCCGGCAGCGCAACTGGGCATTGCACGCCGCAAACGAATCAAGTACTCGCGAGATGGGCAGATGAGACCTGGCCACTGCCGCTCGGCGCGCCACTGCGTGTGCGCGCAGAAAGGACAGCGTATGTTGCGCCAACTCTTCATTGCCGCCGGTGTGGCCGGCCTCCTTGCCATCGGAAGCGCCCACGCCGTTGTCATTTACGACACCGGCGGTTTCGAGGGCTATGCCATCGGAGACATCGTTGGCCAGGACGGCTGGCAGAATGCCGGCAGTATCGGCCTGCCCGCTTCATGGACTTACAACCCCGCGAAGATAGTCGCCGGTCCCGCTGGAGGCAAGGTCCTTCAGTTCGACAACATCGACAAGACCTATTCGTCCATCGACCGACCGTTCCAGAACCTAGTCGGGACGTACAAGTATGGACAGGCCACGTTCGACTTCATGCGCGACGATGCGGCTATCTACAACAACTGCGACTGGTGGCCGTCCGGCGCGAACCCCTGGGGCGGCCTGGCGTGGGACCACGCGGCCGTTCCACCAGCCCTGATTCAACCGCACGGCGGCGGCAATGGCGAGACCCCGCAGCTGCCGAACACGTGGTACCACATCGTGATCCTGCATGACCTCATCAACGGCAAGGGATCCGCCTGGGTAAACGGCGCACTGGTCTGCGATAATGCCAGCATCGGTATGGGCAACCAGTACAACGGCTGGTACTTCGATGACTGGAACACGGTCGATCAGGCCCGCACCCCGGGCGCGAAGGGCCGCAAGGGATTCGTGGACAATCTGTCCGTTTCCGCCGGCAACACTCTGAGCGACCTGCAGCCCGTACCGGAGCCCAGCAGCCTGGCGCTCCTGGCGGGCGGCCTTCTCCCGCTGCTCGGCCTTCGCCGCCGCAAGTAGAGAAGAGCATCCTCCATTCGGCATCCGGCGTTCAGGGTCATCCTGAAGGCCGGGTGCCGAACGGCGTTTTTGGGGGCATCCCGGCGGGCCCCAAATCGTGGTTTCTAGGAGGCAGGCATACATCTTGGCAGTCTGACAAGCAGGCATATATTGGCATCGTTTATGCCGCTTATGCGTCAGGCGCTCAAACACTGGAGCGCCGGCGGCCGCTGAACACCGCGGCCGGATTGACGAGAAAGGGGCGGGAGCATGTCCAAGATTGTCATACGGGCGTCGATTTTGACCGCATTGCTGGGCGCGACACTGGCGATTTCGGCACGGGCGGTCGTGTATACTCCATTCACAGATCCTCATCCAGTGATGAGCGGCGGAACGATCGGGTTCGCGTATGCGGGCGACAAGTTTGTCGGCTCGGTTCAGGGCGACGGCATGGGCCAGCTTTATTCCACCGACCTGAACGGTGGCAGCGTCCAGGTGTTCGCGCCGGGTGTCAGCCTGGCGCCGAGCCTTTCCAGCGAGCACTTTGTTGCCGCCTCGGTGGGCGCCGGCGGGTTCGCGCCGCGGGACCTTTTCGTCGCCGCAGGCAATTCCGTGGTGCACATCACGCATGACGGCCTTTCGTCGAGCATTCTGACCAGCGGACTCACGGGTGATGTCCGAGGTATCCTGTTTGACACGATCGGCACGTTCGGCGGCGATATGCTGGTAACCACCCACGCCGGGGCGGTATATCGGGTGAACAGCGCCGGCGTCGCGACGCCGCTGGCCTCAACGGGTGAGGACACCGAGGGCCTGGACATCGCGCCCATCGGAGCCGGTTTTGGCGCGTACGATGGTCAACTTGTGGTCGCCTCCGAGGGGTCCGGGCTGCTGAGAGCCATTTCCACGGCCGGAGTGGTGAGCGTGTTGAATCCCAACAGCCCGATCGGCGGGGTCGAGGAGCTGTCTTTCGTGCCGCTGACGCTTGGGCTGAGCGGCAACCCCGTGGAGGGGATGTACGGGGCCAACTACACGCCCAACGTGGTGAAGGCCGGCGCCGGCCAGTTCGCCGGGATGCAGGGCGACATCATCGTGACCAGCGAGACCGGCCACGGTGTCTACCGCGTTCACTGGAACGGCACGACGTTTGAGAACAGCCTCGTCGGGAGCTTCCCGAACCAGCCGGAGGATGGCATCTTCGTGACGGCCGCCCATATCAACGGCGGAGTGCCGGAACCGTCCAGCCTCGCGCTGCTGGCCGCCGGTTTGCTGCCGCTCCTCGGCCTTCGCCGCAAAAAGTGACGCAATCGGCAATCCGCACGCGGCATTCAGGCACGAAACGGGCCCCGAATGCCGGGTGCGGATCCGCTTTTGGCGGGCCTGAGCGGCCGAATCGCCGTACGCCGGCCCCATCCGCTTGGCCGGTTTCTTGCACGCAATTACGCGAGGAAGAAGCGTTACGGCCTGGGCCGCCGCGGCGCCGTGTCATCTCATACCGAAAGGAGATCGATCATGCGCTTTTCAATCTTGGGCGCGGCACTCGCCGTTGCCCTCCTGGGGCCGTCGGTGCGCTCAGCGGTTATCATCGACACCGGCGGCTTTGAAGGCTACACCCCTGGTAATATCATCGGCCAGCAAGGCTGGGTAAAGGGTGCGGCGGCATTCGGCACCACCACCCGGCCGGTCACGGTGGCAAACATCGTCGCCAACCCCACCGGTTCCGGGCAGGTCCTCGAGTTCAACAACGTTGCTGCCGGCCAGACGGAAATCCAGATGCTGTTCCCGAACCTCACCGGCACGTACAAATTCGCGCGCTCGTCGTTCGATTACTACCGCGACGGCGCCGCCACGGCCAACAACCTGGACTGGTGGCCGAAGGGCAGCAACCCTTGGTGGGGCATCGCCTGGGACAGTCCGGCGGCGACCGGTGGTTCCATCGTGCCCGTGTTCAACGGAGTCGACGGGAGCACCGGCTCGGTTCCGCAGATTCCGAATCAGTGGATGCACATCGAGCAGCTCTGGGATCTTGAGACCGGAGACGTGTCCGCGTGGGTTAATGGAGCGTTGGTTTCGGACAAGGTGAACCAGGGCACCGGCGCGTTCAACGGCTGGTACATCCGCGACTGGCATACGGTCCTAACGGCCCCGGGTCATAAGGCCTATGTGGACAACGTCGTGCTCCTGGCCGGCAACGACGTTGGCGCCGTGCCGGAGCCATCCACCCTGGCGCTGCTCGGCGCCGGCCTGCTCCCGCTCCTCGGCCTGCGCCGAAGGAAGTAGTCAGCAGATAATAGGCAGTAGACAGTAGACAGTAGACAGTAGACAGTAGACAGTAGACAGGAGCAGCGGTCAGCTTCCGCTAGAAGAAGTCGACCGCTGCTTTCTGCCTACTGCCTACTGACTACTGTCTACGTCGTCACGACAGCACGATGGGGTCGATGCCGAGGGTGTTGCACACGGCGATGAGTTCGCCAATGTAGTCGCCGATCACGGCGTGGATGTGGTTGGCGCTGTAGTTCTGCGCGAGGCTCCGAACGCTGCAGTCGAACTTCGCCCAGATGTGAGGCCACGAATAATCGGTCTGGCGTCCCAGTTCCTCGTTCTTGTCCCACCCGAAATCCACGAAGGATCCCGTGAACATCGCCATGCGGTATTGGCCTTCTTTCAGCCGGTGAGTGACGCCAGTCTTTCATCGACGAGCTTCAGAAGATCATTCTCCGAAGTCTGCCAGGAGTGCGACAGGTCGGAGCGTAACAACTTGATCACGGTCTGCTTGTAGGGTCTGTCGTTTTCCAGCGCGTCCTTGAACAGCCGGAAGCCTTCCACCGAATTGGCTTGAACCAGTTCCCTGACGCAGCTTTCCACAACACTGGGCACACCGCCCTTCCTGATCCCTTCCAGAATGTAAGGGATTGCGGCATCACCGAAGGAGCTGCGTAGTTCGTAGGCAAGCGGATAGGCGGACTTATCCCCCGACGCGAGCATTGGCCCCAACTTCGGAAGGTCGGCAAGATTCTTTGCCCAGCAGATACATCCCAGGGCCTGTTCCCTAACCGACGGAACGTCTGCCAACTGCCACAACAGGTCCCCGGCCCGGTCCGTCTTGAGCTGGCCCAGAAATAGCACCAGCGGCCAAAGTGCTTCGCGTTCCTTGAATGTTCGTATGTGTGGGACTGCTGCCCAGACCGCATCCTCAATCGTCTTTGGAACGGTCGGTTGTTCATCCCATTTGTAGAACGGTGGCATGATGAACCTGAATGCTGTGAGTGCTCCGCCCACCGTGGTCGCGGAGTCGGAGCCGAGGAATGGAACTATCGAGTCCGCCAACTGCTTGCCCACGGGCTGGAACAGAGCTTTGCGCCAGCTCAGATAGTATCCCAGAAGCTCGGTCGGCCCGTCCTTGGCTATGATGCGCGGGATCTCACGCTTTATAACGTCATCACCGTAGTAATCAAGGGCATTCAGGGCGTAGTTTTGCACAAATACACTCGGGTGATGCAGGCACTTGAGCAAGACTGGCAACACTGCGTCATCGGGGGCCGCAAGGAGCGACGGAAGGTAGTCGCCTACTATCAAGCCCACGTCGTCCGGCTGGTGGGCAATCTGATCGTTGACCCACGTCTTGCGCTGTCCGGTGGAGAATGGCTTGACGACGAGGGGGGTCCACTCCGACTCCGCGACCAGTTTCCTCTCCTTTTGATTCAGATGGTCGTAATTCTTGAACCGCACCATGTAGGTGCCGGGCTTGCTGAAACTGCAGTACAAGTGTAGAGGCAGCCTTCCCCGCGGCGAGTTCTTCGGCGCGCCGGATCCGAGCTCCATGCCGCTAGAAATCTGGGGAGCATCGCTTGCGTGCTTCAGTCGCGGCAGCGGCTTGCCGTCCAGAGTCACATCAAAGTCGTTGACGTTGAAGAACCACGGTTCATCGCGATAGGGGTAGCGAAGGCTCGATGTCAGAGTGTTTTGATCCGCGGGGAACTGAACATGCACCCATACGGGCATGTTCGTGTATACGGGATCGTCGAATGTCAATGTCGCGCGAATCACGGCGGCATCGGCAATCGCGGCTGTATCCAGCGCCACAATCAGCATCACCAGCAAGACCGCGTGGACTAGCAGATACCTCCGGAGTGACATGCAAATGACCTCCTTGGCGAGCCGATGAACGGAACCTCCTGCCGCCGGACTCTCGGCGGCACGTCTTTCATGTTAGGCTACGCATCGCTGAGATTCCTTCAAAAGGGTTTGGCACTACCTGCAGAAGGTGCGTACGGCCTCGTGGTTTCTTTTTGCATAGGCTTTGCCAGGCAGCTCACTGGCGGCCGGCACATCCAATTACATTACATTGGCCCGTTCTACAAACGGACTTGCCGTAGCATCAACACCGAGAACGACGCAGTGCCCGAGCCCGGCAGCCTCGAGTTTCTCGGCGCCGGCTCGCTCCCTCTGCTTGGCCTTCGTAGGCGAAAGTAGGGGATATAGCTTCCAGCATCCGGCATCCAGCATCCAGGACCTGAATGCTGAATGCTGGATGCTGAATGCTCTCTCGCTTACGACAGTACGATGGGGTCGATGCCAAGGGTATTGCAGACGGCGATGAGTTCGCCGATGTAATCGCCGATCACGGCGTGGATGTGGTTGGCGCTGTAGTTCTGCGCGAGGCTCTGAACGCTGCAGTCGAACTTCGCCCAGATGTGAGGCCACGAATAGTCGGTCTGTCGTCCCAGTTCCTCGTTTTTGTCCCACCCGAAATCCACGAAGGATCCCGTGAACATCGCCATGCGGTATTGGCCTTCTTTGCGGGTGAGGCGGGCGTAGGTGACTTTTTCGGCCGGTGCGCCGTAGAACTGCACGCTGGCGCCGCCGCCCTTGAAGTAGAAGGATGACGCGGGCATCAGGCGGATTTCCTTCCAGTTTTCCTTCCATACACTGCTGCGCTTGGCGAACCACGGCGCGTGCTGGCCCGAGTTCACTAGGTCGTAAACGTCCAGGTCTTCGTGATAGTGGCGGAGGTCGGCGAAGAGGACCGGCGTGCCGGTGAGTTCGTGCAAAATCTGCATCGAGAGCGCGCCGTTGCTGTCGCATTCGGTGGCGCAGATGGTGGGCTTTTTATCGCCTTCCCAGTCCACGGTGTCGTTCAGAAGCGCTTCGGCGATGTCCATCGTGCAGCCCTTCTCCCATTCGGTGTAATCCACCTGGCCGGTGAGGCCGCAGAAGTCGATGCCTTCGTCGCGGCAGAGGTCCTTGGCTGCGAGATAAACGCGCACCTGTCGGGCGAGCGTGCCGTCCAGCCCGTCGGTCAGTTGCTTGCCGTCGAACTGCACTTCCTTGCAGTTGGCCTTCAGCCAATCCAGCCCGGTCTGTACTCGGTCGGTCGCGATCTTCTCGGCCATCCAGGCGAGGGTGAGCTGGCTGCGGTGATAGACGTTGATTCCGAACTGGTCCATCCACTGGCTCTGGTCGATGTGTCCGGTGTACATGCCCATGCTGGGGCCGTCGAATTCGCCGTATCGCTGGCCGCGGAGGCGCTGGGCGACGTCGTCGCCGGTGGCCTGTTTTGCCGGTGTGTGCAGGGCGAGGAATCTTCGGACCCCTGCCTGAACATCCGGCTTGTCGATACTGCCGAGGACGCGGCCGAACGGGCGGCCGATCTCCTCCAGGGCGCCGGCGGATGCGAAGAACGAAACCCAGCCCGGGTACGCCGGATTGATGCACCCGACGAAGAGGATCGGCGCTTCGGTGTGCTCGGCCGCCTGGGCGGTGAAATCGGGGAATGCCCAGACCGCGAAATTGTAGATAACCACATCACAGGAGGCATCCGTCAGGGCGCCGGCCTGCTCCTTGGCGGTTTTCCAGTTCCAGATGAGATCCTTCGCTTCGACGACCTCATGCCCCTCGGATTTGAGGAATGCGGCGATGTCGCCCTGGAAGCGGAAGCAGTCATCGCGTGTTGCGAGCATCGCGCGTTCGCGGCCGTCGCTAAACGTACAGATACCGACTCTCATTGGTGTTGTCTCCTTTGGGGGTTAAATGGGTGATCTTACCTGCCTCCATTCTAGCGTGCCCGGTGCCATACTGGATGCTGGGAAAGGGGAAATCGACGCCATGCGCATTCTTGCCGCCTGCGTACTCTCATTCGCCGCCGTTTCAGCAGCCTGCGGCGGAGACAAGCCGTTCTCTTTCGGACGGTTCGGGTTCAGCAACAGCGATGGCCTGCTCACAATGAACGTATCCCCGAACGGTGTGAGCGTTCCAAACGGGATTACGGCGTCCTGGCGCACCCGCCGTGTGGAGCGCGTGCTGACCGTCGGCGCCGCTCAGAAGACGATTCTCCTTGCGCCGACACCGGACGGGCCCGGATGGCTTCGCTATACCCTGCTTTATCCGGGCATGGAAGCCAGGTTCGGCGTTCGGGCGCGCATTACCTTCAGCGAGAACAAGGCATTCGGCGCCTCAGTGAACGGCGCGGCGGTTGAATCGCCGTCAGACGGCTGGATAGCCATGAAGACGGCGGATATCGTGGTGATGGAGGACGAGGGGTCGGTTCCGGCAATCCTCACGTTCAGCCCGATGCCGAAGCGGGTACGATTTCTCCGTGACACCGTGATTCAGCGCACGCTGGAGGCTGAATGCGACTCACCGATGATTGTGCGAGTGACGGTTCCTTCGCTGGAGCGCCGCACATTAACCGATTCGGCGGCGGTGAAACGCTTCATCGGCCTCGTGGACACGCATCAGCCGATCGCGCGCCTGGTCAAGGAGACCTTCCGGCTTGACCGCTCGGCCGGCGCCGTATCGATCACGGACACCTACACCCCGGCGAACGCCCGGATCGCACTGCCGCCGATGCTCGCGTTCGCGGCGTCGCACCAATACCCGATGAAGCCCATCGCGCCGGGACGTTTGTTCTGCAAATACGGCCCGCTGGTGTTTGGCGGTAAAGACGGGACACTGACCTACAGCCTGCCGGTTCCGCCGGTCGTGGAGCGCGGGTACCTGGCGCCGGCCAAACAGGACCCGCTGACGCCTTTGCTCAACGAAGTCTGCGGGCATTGGCCCGCCGCCTGGAACCGCAACGGGGTGGACCTGGGCTACGCCGGCGTAACGAACGCGGCCATGGCCTGGAATCTGCTGACCCACGACAACAAACTGAAGGCACGCGACGCGTGGACGGCCCACCTGGATGCGGCCTTCACACTGCCTCCATACAAGAGTGACACCCCGCTCAAGCGATGGAAGTCGATGACCGAGCCATTCAGCAGCCGGTCGTTCCTCTGGGGCTACTCGATTGACAATAAGACGCGGCAATGTGACATCGAATGGGGAATCGGGCTGCCGCTGTACGGGCTGTACAAATATGGAACGACGACGGGCGACTGGGCGCGCGTGAGGCGGCATTGGCCCGCGTCCAAGCGCCTCGCGGGCTATTTCGATCTCGCCGACGACTATGCCTGGATGACGGTTTGTAACGCGGAGGACGGTTACAGCACGGGAACGGGTGACGCGCTGAACGCCGGGTATGCCGGGATGGCCGCGATGCTGGACATCGCGCGAAAACTCGGCGACCGAGAGGCTGAGGAGAAGTATGCCTACCGCCTCGCGAGGATGGCGCTGCTCACCGCGATGCGCCCCGCGTACACAAAATGGGGGCGCGCGCACGGTATGGTGGAGGCCAACGAAGCGGCACTGGGGTTCTGGGAGAACTCCTCGTTCACAACGGCCAGTTTCGCCGGCGACCCGTGGGGCGTTACCACGCTGCTGAGCGGCGACGGATGTATGCCGGAGATACTCTGCCTGTACGCGACCACGCAGCCGACCGCGTGGAAGAGGTACCTCGACGAATATGCGCGGTTCTATCCCGACTGGTACGACGCGACCCGCAAGTACGAGGCCGAGGTGACCTATAACGGCAATTCCGGTTACGTCACCTTCCCGCACCTGTTCGCCAGGGCGTGGTTCGGGGCGGGGCAGGAGGAGCTTCGCGAGTGGGTGGCGGCGGCCGCGCCCAACCGCAATAACGCCTGGGTGGGGCCGAACGCCATCGCCGAAATCATCACCCAGCAGGCGCCGATGGTGCTCACGGACTGGGGGCGCGCACCGATCCCCGGCGGATCCTATGGCGCCAACTCCGCCATCGTGCGGGTCAACTCGCCCGAAGCGTTTACGCTGCGGTCTGCGCTGCGCCGCGACGTGACGAGTGTAAAGATTGACGGACACTCGATGAATTTCACCGAAGTCGATACGCCGACCGGCGCGGAATTGCCGGTGCCGCTCACGAAAGGGCGGCATATTGTGAAGATTACGTTTGGATACTGAAACGCAATCCTGAACCGAACCCGCCGGCCGGGCCCAGGGCCCTTCACCGGCGTTGTGTCGGGCACGGAAGCCCAACCTGCCTAGAGGAGAAGATGATCATGATCAAGGCGTTTGCGCTGGCTCTGCTGGCCTTATCGATCTGCGGGGCGATTCCCGCGAGTGGAGCGACGGCGAAAGAGACCAAAGCCCAGAAGGACGCGCGGATGGCGTGGTGGCGGGAGGCCCGATTCGGCATGTTCATCCACTGGGGCCTTTACGCCGTGCCGGCTGGCCGCTGGAATGGCAAGACCGTGGACGGCGCCTCGGAATGGCTCCTAAACAACGCCCAGATAAAGGTCGCGGACTACGAACCGCTGCAGAAGCAGTTCAACCCCGTCAAGTTCGATGCCCTGGCGTGGGTGAGGCTCGCAAAGGCGGCGGGGGTCAAGTACATCACCATCACCAGCAAGCACCATGAAGGGTTCGCGCTGTGGGATACCAAGCAGACGGACTGGAGCGTGATGAACACGCCGTACGGCAAGGACATCCTGCGCCAACTGGCCGCGGCCTGCAAGGCGGAAGGCATCAAGCTGTGCTTCTACCACTCGATCATGGACTGGCATCACCCGGACTACCTACCGCGCCGTGCCTGGGATCCGCGACCGGGCCTGTCGCCCGATTACTCACGCTATGTGAAATACATGAAGGCCCAGTTGAAGGAACTTCTCACCGGATACGGCGACATTGGCGTGCTGTGGTTCGACGGCGAATGGGAAGACACCTGGACGCACGAACAGGGCGTTGACCTGTATAACTACGTTCGCGGCCTTCAGCCCAGCATCATCGTGAACAATCGCGTGGACACGGGCCGATCAGGAATGGGCGGGATGTCCACCAACGCGGAACCGGTCGGCGATTTCGGCACCCCGGAGCAGACCATTCCCGGCAGCGGCCTGCCCGGCGTGGATTGGGAATCGTGCATGACGATGAACGACTCTTGGGGCTACAAGGTGGATGACCACAACTGGAAGTCGTCCGAGACGCTTATTCGCAACCTCATCGACTGCGCGTCCAAGGGCGGAAACTACCTCTTGAACGTCGGGCCGACCTCCGAGGGGCTTATCCCGCCGGAAAGCGTGGAACGGCTGAAGGCGATGGGCGCGTGGCTGAAGGTGAACGGCGAGTCAGTTTACGGCACGTCCGCCGGCCCATTCCCCAAGCCCCTGACGTGGGGCCGCGTGACCCAGCGCAAGGGCAAGCTCTACGCGCACGTTTTCAACGCATCCGGCGACAGCATCACACTGCCGGGTCTCCAGACGAAGGTGAAAACCGCCTACCTGCTTTCGGATACCGCGCACAAGGCGCTGAAAGTGGGCACGAACGCGGACGGCGCGACCGTGTCGCTCCCGAGTCCACTCCCTGACCCCGTCGCAACCGTGGTTGTGCTGGAGATCAGCGGCGCACCGAAAGTAGCGTTGCCGGAACTCGCGCAGGCCGCCAACGGTGTGATCTCGCTGACGGCTCAGGATGCCGACCTCAAGTCCGGCCTTCAGTACGAATCCGGCAAGGATGCGATCGGCTATTGGACGGATGCGAACGGCTTCGCCTCGTGGAAATTCCGGGTGACAAAGCCGGGGACCTTCGCGGTGAAGGTGGATCAGGCGTGCGACTCCGGGACCGGCGGCAGCGTTTACAACGTCACCGTAGGCAACAGCTCCGTGAAGGGCGAAGTGACGCCAACCGGCAGTTGGTCGGCATTCATCCCCGTGGAGCTGGGCGAAATCCGGATCCCGTCCGCGGGAAGCTTCACGCTGACGGTCAAGGCGGTCAGCAAACCGGGCAACGCGGTGATGAACCTTCGGGCGGTGACGCTCACGCCGGCGGAGGGCAAGTAGGGTGACGCGATGCGCGTGGGCTTCAGGCGACCTGATGGCGAGGTACCACGATGAGGAGTGGGGCGCGCCGTCTCACGACGACCGGCGCCTCTTCGAGATGCTGATCCTTGAAGGCGCTCAGGCCGGCCTGAGCTGGGATACCATTCTGAAGAAGCGCGCATCGTACCGGGCAGCGTTCGACGGGTTCGACCCGGCGCTGGTCGCGGAATACGGGCCGGGGAAAGTGGAGCAATTGCTCGCGGACCCCGGCATCGTCCGCAACCGCCTGAAGGTGAACGCCGCCATCACCAACGCCCGCGCATTCCTGGCTGTGCAGGCGGAATTCGGTTCCTTCGACGCCTACATCTGGCAGTTCACGGGCGGCAAGGTCTTGTGCAGCGCACGGCAGAGCCTTGAGGAGGTTCCCGCGAAGACGCCCGAGTCGGACGCCATGAGCAAAGACCTGCTCCGCCGGGGCTTCAAGTTCGTCGGCTCCACCATCTGCTACGCGTTCATGCAGGCGGTCGGGATGGTCAACGACCACACGGTTGATTGCTTCCGATACGCCGAAGTGGGCGGACCAGGCTCGGCTACCGGTACTCCTCGATGATCGTATTGGCGATCGCCTGACGGTCCGCCGCGGTCGGCATGGGCACCCGGGGATCGTGCCAGTAGTCGGACGGCATAATCGTCTGCGCCATCTTCATCGACCTTGCGCTCGTGTCACAGAGGACCATGTTGATCCGGCCGCTGTGGTGGAAGAAGTAACCCTGCTTCTGCGCCGGGTACATGTACAGGCCCACAAGCCAGATGCCGACCTCCGCCGATGGGTGGCGCGACTCCACGACGAAGATGGAGTTCGAGGGCTCCTTGATCTGACGCATCGTCACCACGCGGAATTTGGTGATATCCGCGTCCACTGACCCGAACAGGCTGCCGTTCAGCGCATAGGAGATCGGAAGCGTGCCGCCTTCGGCCGTGGATTTCGGGAATTTCCGGGCGTCCGGGTTGGCGGGGCAGGCGAACACGTCCTTGCTCTTCGCGTACGGCGCCAGCGATTCGCGCCAGGTGTAGGGCACCGGAACGTTCACGCGCCGCAGCACCGGGTAGCAGTCGTCGTAATCCGCAAGATAGGTATACAGAGCGATTCCGAGCTGCTTCATGTTGCTGAGGCAGGCGGTGCTGTTCGCGCGGTTGCGGGCCTTCGCGAACACCGGGAACAGGATCGCGGCCAGAATCGCGATAATGGCTATGACAACCAGCAGTTCGATGAGCGTAAACGCGCGGTGCTTGCGGGAGTCCATCGGGTGCGGTCCTTTTTGGGGAAGCGGGAAATGATTACAGCATGAGTATCTAGCTGATTATACGTCGCCGGGGCCGGACGGTGCAACGCTGCGTTTGGCCGCATTCGTGTCTGAATAGCGCTCAGATACCGCGGCGTATCACACGGCTTCAGCCGATGAGGAATAACGTGACCCAGCAGGCCCCATAGTCCAGACACGCACCCGGTTTGGCCTCCCATCGCGCGGCGCTGTATCATGGGGCTGTTCCACCGGGCCACCGAAGGCGTTCACAGTTCAGGCGGCCCTTCTTCAGCGAGCGGAGCCAATGCCAAACGTCAGGACACGCGTGTTTCTGGACCGGATCGAGGGCGATTTAGGAGTCATTGTCGCCGCTGATGGACGCAGCGTGGATGTCCCGCTGGCGTGGCTGCCCGAGGGGATTCGGGGAGGCGCGGAGCTCACCGTGACGGTGGCCGAGGACCCCCATGCCACAACGGAGGGGCGCGCGCAAGCTGCCTCACTGATCGACGAACTCATCAGGCGGAGCGAGACATGAAGTACCCGTCCACGTTCATGGCTGCAGTCGCTCTCCTCGCCGTTGAAACGGGCCCGTTTTGCGCGACCGTTCCCGACGGTTCCGGCGTGGTGACGGTGCTGGAGAACCCCGTGCGTCCGGCCAACGTGGTCGTCCCATCCAGAGACCTCGGCGCGACGGTTGATGGCCTGGAATACGGTGACGTCGCGATGGTGTACACTCCCGCGAATCTTAAGGTGATGCGCGGGGTGGGTTTCGGGCCGCTCGCCTACCGCCTCCGGACCGAACTGGCGATCGAGGCGTGGCACTGGAACCCCAAAGGCCGCTGGAGCGACCCGGCGCGGAAACAGGGCTACTGGACGTCCGACGCCCGGCCGGGGCCACCCATCAATGTATCGTACGGCTATCGGCTACCCCGCCGGGGCAGCACGATCGACCAGGCAAACAACGATGGCTACAGCCGGATTGCCGACGGTGACGAGGCTACATTCTGGAAGAGCAATCCGTATCTGGACCGTCGTTATACGAGCGAAGACAATGCGAAGCACCCGCAGTGGCTCGTCATCGACCTGGGCGCGGCCGTTCCCGTCAACGCCATCCAGATCGCGTGGGGCGTGCCCTATGCCACGGATTACCGGGTCGAGTACTGGCCGATTTCGCCGGGGCGGAAGGCCGACGGGATATCCTCCACCGTTGACGGGCGGCAATGGAAGGCGTTCCCGAGCGGCCTGGCCACGCGCGCCCGGGGCGGCAAAGCGTTTCTGAAACTATGCCGGGTACCGCTGAACGCGCGCCTCATCCGCGTCGTACTGACAGCGTCCTCGGGTAAGGCGCCGAAAAACTCGACGGACCCTCGCGACGCGACGGGATACGCGATCCGCGAGATATACGCCGGCACGGTGAACGCGAAAGGCACGTTGGTGGATGCGATCCGCCACGCGCACTCCGCTACAGGCCAGACCGTGATCTATGCGTCCTCCACCGACCCGTGGCATCGCGAGAAGGATATGGACCGGCGGATCGAGCAGCCGGGCTTCGACCTCCTGATGCGCAGCGGGCTTCCGAACAAGCGACCTCCGTTGCTGCCGGTTGGCATGCTGTATGACACACCGGAAAACGGGGCGGCCGCGATGCGCTATCTGAGGGCGCGCGGTTATCCCGTTGCCAATGTGGAGTTGGGAGAGGAGCCGGACGGTCAGTTCATGACGCCGGACGATTACGGAGCGCTCTTTGTGCAGTGGGCGACCGCTCTTCGGAAGGTCAACTCCAAACTGGTTTTCGGCGGCCCCGGGTTCCAAACCGATGTTGGCGGCTGGCCGACCTGGGTGGACGCGAAAGGCGACCGGTCGTGGACTCACCAGTTCCTCAGTTACCTCGCTTCCCGGAAGCGATCGGGAGACCTCGGCTTCTTCTCCTTCGAGTGGTATCCGTTCGATGACGTCTGCGGGTCCATAACCCAGCAACTCCTCCAGGAGCCGACGCTGCTTGGGGATACCCTGCGGCGCCTCTGGAAAGAGGGCGTTCCGAGGGACATGCCGATGGTCATCACGGAATACGGCTACTCCTCATTCGCCGCTCGGGTCGAGGTGGATATCGAGGCGGCGCTGATGAATGCGGACATCGTGGGGCAGTTTCTCACACTGGGCGGGCATAGTGCGTACCTCTACGGCTACGAGCCAAACAGGCTGCTGCGCGAGTCCCCGGCGTGCGACACCTGGGGCAACCTGGCCCTGTTTCTGTACGATGACCTGCGCGGCGGCCTCTCTGCTACGGCGGCGTGCTGGGGCGCCGAAATGCTGATGAAGGATTTCCTGCGCGGCGCCTCGAAGGATCATCGGATAGAGGCGTGCGCGACCGACATCCGCAACCCGAAGGGGCTGCCACTCGTAACCGCATACAGCCAGCGCGATCCGGACGGAAAGCGGGCCCTGCTGCTGGTTAACAAGGACCCGTCGCGGGGGTGGAACGTGAGCGTTCGTCTGCTGGACGCACAGACCGGCGATATCCGCGGGTGGCGCACGGTGGTTGAGCAGGTCCAGTTCTCGAGGGGGCAGTACGTTTGGAAGCCGGACAGCGAGCGCGGCCGGGCGGTGGTGAACCTCCCGCCGCGCAGATCCTACATCCTCAAGCCGCCCGGCGACGGCTACCATCTACCGCCGTATTCGCTCACTGTTTTGCGGGAGAAGTGATGGGCGCCTAGTCGGCGGCGGTCGTTCCGTCCACGCCGTACTGCTTGAGAAGCACTTCCAACTGCTGCAGGGCCAGCGGGGAGACGGCGCCGATGTTCTGCAACTGGGTGACGAGGTTGCCCAGCCCCATGGTGAGCATCTTGCGGGATTCCCTGGCTCGCTGCGTGTCCGAGCCGGCCAGGAGGCGCATGGTGTCCGCGATCTGCATCAGGGAGCCGACGATGAGGTGTTCATTGCCGGGGGCGGGGCCAATGTGGCCGCCCTCTTCAGCCGACAGATTATGGACGGCTTCGGTATCGGCGCTGGTCAGGATCGGCGGTTCCTCGCGCTCGAGTTTTCGCAGGGCGATGCCCACGGCGCGATAGAGCGGTGTGTTGCTCATATCCTTGCCGGCCGCCACGCCGTAGTCTTCCTTGTTTGTGCCGTAGAACATCGGGTCGGTGGTGGCGTAGTTGACGAACATGAGGGCGATGAATTTCTGGAAGACGTCGCGGTCGAAACAGAGTTTGTCCCAGTAGTTGCCGTCGTTCTGGACGGAGAGGAGAACGTCCTTGATGAGCATGGCCACGAAGGCGCGGGCTTCGAGGTCCTGGGTCTGGTCCAGCGAGTGCTGCGGAAGGAGTTCCCAGCGATAGATGTAAGCGTCCTGGCCGGGATCCGCGGTAGGGACCGACTGAAAGACGTTGACCTTCATCATATTGTCGAGGGTGCGGCGGTCGGTGCCGTCCTTGCACAGGCGGATGGAGTAGCGCTTGAACTCTTCCATATCCGTGCCGAGGAAGAAGGACTGGCGTTTCGCGATACGTTCGTGGAGTTCGCCGAGGCGCAGCACGAGGCTTTCGCGCGCCGTCTGAATCATGGCCATCATCTCGGCCTGGAGTTCGGGGTCGTCCGAGAACGCTTCCAGCGTTTCGAACGTGGTCCGGATGATGGCGAAATCATTCAGGCCGTCTTCGAGGCAGGGGTAGGCGATTCCGAGGGTCATATCCTCGGGAAAATCGTTGATCTCCTCCGCGTTGTGCCATCCCATCTCCGGCGGGACGAGGGCATAGAAGCGGTTCTTTGTTGCTTTGCTTTTCAGCAGGACGACGGTTCTGTTATCGGGACCTTCCATCAGGGGGCTGTTTCCTCTCTAGAATCCATTATAGACGCGGGCATAGCGGGTGATGACAGCGACCGCGAGGGCACCGCCGCTTCGCCTTCCCAAAGCGCCGCTGCCGTCGTTTGACACACCCGTTCCTCGCGTGGTAATATGGAAAGGCGTCAATTCTGAACGCCTTGAAGGAGCATCAGGTCTTGGAAATACTCCACAACATTGCGATGATCGCGCAGTTCTTCGTCGCCTTTGCGCTTATCGCGGTCGTCATGTCCCAAACCAATAAGGATCAGGGCATGGGCGGAGCGCTGAGCGGACAAAACGCTGATGCGTCCCGCTACAAGGGCGGCTACGAAGAGAAGATGGACAACCTGGCGAAGAACCTGGCGTTCTGGTTTCTGGGTCTCTCCTTCGCGGTGGCCGTCTTCGCCCACCTCGCGGGCTGAAGGCCACACGCCGCCTGATTGAAGGCGCGTGCGCGCACCGGTAGAATAGAATACAGCCATGGGGATATGGTGGAACGGCAGACACGCTGTCTTGAGGGGGCAGTGCCGAAAGGCGTGAGAGTTCAAATCTCTCTATCCCCACCACAAACGGGCTGATGCCCGCGGCGGACAGCCGACCCGTTGTCTCGATGCTTCCGCATTCCCAATCCTGAAGGAGCGCGTCACAATGGACCGGCGCTTCAGACGCAACGTGCTTGTCAGCGGCGTTGCGTTTTTTGTCAGTACAATGCCTGCCTGCCTCGCTTCGGACTGGCCGCAGTTCCGAGGCGGCCAGACGCTTTCCGGCGCCGCTCCGGCAACCTCCGGAACGATGCTTACCCCCGTCTGGAACGTTCGGCTCCCCTCGCTGATTGTCGGCGGCGCGACCTTTGGCCCCGGCATCTCAGCCTCGGCTGCCATCGCCACCGTCACCATAGGGGGAGTCCAACGGCGCACGGTTTTCATCGCCAGCCAGAACACCCACGTATACGCCTTTGACGCCGGCACCGGCAACCTCCTCTGGGAAGCCGCGGCGGGCGACCGCATCGAATCCACGCCGTTGGTCAGGGACAACGTCGTTTACTTTGTGACCAGTGGCGGAAGCCTCACCGCCCTCGACGCCGCCACGGGGTCCAGCCTCTGGGTCCACAACAGCGGAGGCTGGCAGGACCGGGCCTCTCCCAACTTCTCGGGAACGAACATCATCTGCTGCACGGGATACCCGAAGAAGGATATCTATGCGGTTCCGGCGGGCTTTGCCAACCCCGCGCCCGAGGCCTGGCATTTTTCGACGCTCCAGTTCGTTTACTCCTCGCCGGCGGTGGACCCGGCCACGCAGAATATCTACTGCGCTTCGCAGGATGGCTACGTGTATGGCTTGAAGCCGGATGGGACAGCCTTGTGGTCCACACCGTTCTATACAAACGGCGGCATCTTCCGCGCCTCTCCGGCGTTCGGAAACGGAAGAGTGTACATCACCGGGGGAAACTACGACTGGAACCTTCACGCCATAGACGCCGCCACGGGCAGTCTCGCATGGGATGCGCCGATGCGCCCTGTGCCGGATCCGGACACTCTGAGCCCGTTTGACTACAAGAACGCCATCATCTCGAGCGCGGCCGCCGACGGCAATTTCATCTGCCTGGCCGGCGGCTACTGCAATAACCTTGGTACGTCCCAACTCTACGCATACCGCGACGATGGCGCCACCGGCACGCTCCTGTGGAAGACGCCGCTGCCGAACAGGTCCCAGCAGTACCTTTCATCGCCCGCCGTCACGCCTTCGTCGGTGATCGTGGGCGTGGCCGCCGCCACGGACCCGGCGCATCCCACCTGGCCAACCGGGCGGGTGTACGTTGCGGATCGGACCACCGGCGCGACGGTCTGGTACTCGGCCGGAAGCAGCGCCTATACCGGCGGTCCGATTCTGGCTTCGCCCGCTGTGTCCGGCGACCTTGTGGTTGTGGGTGACACGAGCGGGCTGGTGTCGGCATACCAGGCCGTGCCCGGCGGCGATGCGGATGGCGACGGCGTCGTGACGGTGCTCGACGCCGTGAACTTGATGAATGTTTCCAGCGGGGACGGAATCGGAAGCCCGATGCAGACCCTTCGGGCCGACGTCTATCCTCGGGACACGGTATCCCCCGACGCGCTGCGATCGTTTGGGGACGGAAAGATCACCCCGGGTGACGTGGATCGCGTCCTCGCCCGCGCGGTTGGACTGGAACTCGACCTGCCGTAACGACGTTATTTTAGTGTCGGTGGTTGAAGTGCGATGGGCCGGCGAGTCAATGGCGATTCGCCGGCCCATCACCGCGAGCGCAGCACTACAATCCCTTATCACCTTTCGAAAGGACACCTCCCCCAATGGCGGAAACCGCAATGAAGTACAGGCGCCTCGGTCGCGCCGGCATGCAAGTCTCAGAGGTCGCACTCGGGAGCTGGCTCACTTACGGCAATGCCGTGGGAGACGACACGGCCGCGCAATGCGTGAGAACGGCCTACGACCTTGGCGTCAACTTTTTCGACACCGCGAACGTGTATGCAAGGGGCGAAGCGGAACTCGTCTACGGGAAGGTTCTGCGTGAATACCCGCGTGACACAATCGTGGTGGCCACCAAGGTCTACTTTCCGATGCGACCCGGCCCCAACGGCTCCGGCCTCGGCCGGAAGCACATCCGGGAGCAGATCGACGCCAGTCTCCAGCGCCTCGGAATGGACTATCTCGACCTTTACCAGTGTCATCGCTGGGACGCCAACACCCCGGTCGAAGAGACCATCCTGGCCCTGGAAGACCTTGTGAAGGCGGGCAAGATCCTGTACTACGGCGTGAGCGAGTGGAGCGCCGAGCAGATTGAGCAGGGGCAGAACGTGGCGCGGTCCCGCGGCCTCTACGGGATGGTCAGCAACCAGCCTTACTACAACATGCTGGGGCGATCGATCGAGCGCGAAGTCATCCCCACTTGCGAACGGCACGGGATCGGGCAGGTAATCTTCTCGCCTTTGGCGCAGGGCGTTCTCACGGGCAAGTACCGGCCCGGTGAGCCGGCGCCGGCGGGCACGCGCGCCACCGACGAGAAAATGAGCATCTTCATGCGGCCGGGCGAAGGGGCGATGAGCGATGAGTCCCTGGCGCGCGTGCAGAGACTGGCCCCGATTGCGGCCCGCCTCGGCGTCAGCATGGCCCAGATGGCGCTGGCGTGGATTTTGCGTCTGCCCAATATCAGCAGCGTCATCGTGGGAGCCAGCCGGCCCGAACAGGTCAAGCAGAACGCGGCGGCCAGCGGAATCACCCTGGACGAGGCAACGTTGGCCGAAATCGAAGGCGTTCTGGGCTCCTGACTCGATTGTTACAGCGCCTGGAAAGCGCGGCGCGACTCCCGGATCTTCGCTCGCGCCGCGCTATTCCAGCCCGCTCCAGAGTTTCATCAGGCGCACCGCCTCTGCCACCGTTACCGCGCCACCCGCGAACTGGGCCTGGTCAACCGTTCCCTTAGCTAAGCCGCCCGCTACCTTGAGCGCCGTCGGCACTTCGACAGGGAACACGGCCGGCGCGGTGTAATGCGCCTTGAGCCAATAGACCGGTTTCGGGTCGGCGGCGGGGGTATCGAACGCCTCGATGAAGAAGGTGCAGAAGCCGGATGCCGGCGGAGTGTACGTAAACCCGCCGCCCTGGGGACCGGCCTTGGTGAACGAAGACGTTGCCACCGTCGCGCCCGCGGGGTCGATCAGCGTGACGTCGAGGCGCGTGGTATCGGTCCAGGCCGGGTCGGTGTGATACCACAGTTCAAGCCTGATCGGCTTCCCCGCCTGCGCCCAGATGGATGCCACCTTGTTGGCGACTCCCATTTCAGCGGGGCGGATGTCCAGGTCCGTAGCGCCGGCGAATTCCTGGGTGGTTTCCCGTGGTCCCGCGGCGGCGTGCGGCGGGCCGGTGATCCCGTCCCTGGCATAACAGACGTAACCCGCGCCGCCGGCGTTGGCCGGGATCGTGATGGTCGCGTTGCCGGCGCCGTCCGTCGTGACGTTGGGCGCGTGCCCTGTGTAGTCTTTTAGCGTGATGTTGGCGCCAAAGGCGGTCGCTACCGCCACCGTTTGCGCTGAAGCCCCATTGTCGTTCAGGCCGACCAGCAGGTTATCGTGTCCCACCTCGTTCCCCATGCGCTCATAGGCGAAGACGTCGCCGGACTTCCACCGCTGCTGAGTGCGCCCGTAGGCGATTTTCTCGTGGATCCAGATCAGGGGGTCCACCGCGGGCTTCAGGCCGTAGCAGCCCGCTTCCGTGGAGTAATCGCGGTAGAAGACGCACGGATAACCTTCGTTCGTGAGGATATATGAGTAGGCGAGCATTTTGTTGGCCGTGATCGGATCGCTCACGTCGGTATCGTGGTTCTCCACGAACGTCACGGCATGAAACGGGTCCACTCCAACGAGGCCGGCGTGGTCCAGGGACGCCATGTTGAACGCGCCGCCGCCGGAACACATCGCCTTCAACTGGTACCTTAGCGGAAAGTCGAACGCGCTGCACCGGTTGTTCATCCCCCCGGCGCCGTTCACCCAGCGCTGGACCTTGCCCAGGTTGCCGTCATAATACTCGCCGAACGCGAGTTTTCCGGCCATCGCTCCCGTGGAGAGGAACGATGACAGCCAGTCAGTGCTGATCCCCTTCACGTAGTCGAGGCGGTAACCATCGGCGTCCAGAGCCTTAGTCAGCCAGTCGCCCGCATTGTTGAGGCCGTTCCACAGATAGCGGTTGGGGGTGGTGGAATTGACCGGCGCGAGGTCCGCCCCGAACGGGCTGGATGCTTCCAGTCCGGCGTCACCCGGATCCCAATCCGCCGGCACGTTGGGATCCTGCGGCACGAATATCAGGGGGGACGGGTTGAAATGGAAATCGCCGGGGTTCTTCTCAAAACGTCCGCCCGGGTAATGGCCGTATGCGTCCACGTATCTGAACTGGCGATTGCCGGAGTCACCGTCACGGTGGTTCTCCACGACGTCCAAATAGATATCAAGGTTGTTGGCCTTCAGCAACGCGCACAGACGCTGCAGTTGCTGCCGCGTGCCGTAGCGCGTGGACCCGTTCTGGGGGCTATGCTGCCACTTCGAGCCGATATCGTAATCGTCTAACGGATCGTAGCCCATGGAGACGCCGCCGTTGGCGCCCTTGATGGCCGGCGGCAGCCAGACGGCAGTGAATCCGGCCGTGGAGAGCGAGTGCGCTCGAGCCGCCAGATTGTCCCACCAGAACGTGCTCCGGTAGTTGGGGTCGCTCGTGGCGACGTTGGGGGTCGGGACGTCCTTGTAGAAGCCCTGGAGCATCACGCCCGCATCGACCGGCGTCCGGGCGCCAACAAGGGCGATCGCCAGAACGGCCGCCACCACGGTCTGAATACGTATTCCGGCAATTGCCATACCGCGCTCCAGTCAGAGAATGGGATAGTCCATTATACCACAGGCTGGCACGCGGAACGGAGTGCGGATACGCTGACACACGCGGCACCCCGGCCCGATTCCTCACATGCCGGCGTCGCTGAGCGCCTTCGCCGCCAGGAGTTCGTCAAGGAATCGCGCCGATTTGAGCGGCCGGTCCGTGTGGTAGGCGAGGAACGTGCGAACCATTCGCAACAGATGGACCCTCGCCTGCGTCGTCATCTCGATGCGGGACGCACGCGGCATCTCCGAGGCGAGCATCTTCCTCGCCGCATCGATGGCGTCGGCGGATACAGTGAAGGCGTCCCTGGCGGCGGTGCGGCAATCACCGCAGACTACCCCGCCCATCGTCGGGCTGAATGCCGCGAATGCCTTGCCCTCGCCGTGGCAGCGGGCGCAGACGTCCAGCGACGGCGTATAGCCCGAGACCGCCATCATGTGGAGGGTGAAGGCGGTGACGACCAGGTCCGGCTCTTCCAGGGCGCTGAGGACGTACAGCCCGGCGAGCAGAAGGTCGAAAACTTCCGCGTTCGGGTGCCGTTCTTCGGTGAGGTGGTCGGTTAGCTCCGCCATGTAGCTTGCGGCGGCGATTTTGTGGAGGCTGGAGCGAATTCCGGGGAACGCCTCACGGACATCGACCTGCGTGACGACGTCGAGGTGCAGCCCGACGGCGAAGAGGACGCGGCAATACCCGAAAAGCTCTGTGGCGCCGGCAAGGCGGGAGGCGGGGCGCCGCGAGCCTTTCGCCACGGCGCTGACCTTGCCCAACTCGCGGGTGAGGAACGTGACGATTTTATCTGTCTCGGCCAGGTTGATGCGCCGCAGCACGATGGCGTTGGCGCGGTATACGCGAGGGGAAGGCATAGGGAGTGAGTTCCGGGTTCCGAGTTCCTAGTTGCGGGTTCCGAGTATCGGGTTTCGAGTACGACCAGCGCCGACAGAAGACCTGTGAACTAGAAACTCGGAACTCGGAACTCGAAACTAAAAGGCGGCGATCAGCTCTTTCGCGGCGCTCGTGCCGAGGCGGGTGGCGCCGGCTTCGAGCATCGCCTTCGCCTGTTCGATCGTGCGGATGCCGCCCGCGGCCTTGACACCCATATCCGGCCCCACCGTCTTGCGGAGCAAGCTCACGTCGTCCACGGTCGCGCCGCCGGAACCGAAGCCGGTGCTGGTCTTCACGAAATCGGCGGCCACATCGCGCACGATGCTGGACGCCTGCACCTTCTCGTCGTCCGTCAGCGCGGAGCACTCGATGATGACCTTGGTGATGATGCGCGGCTTGTTGTGGCGAAGGCCTTCAACGCGTGCGGCCTCGATCAGTTTCGCCAGTTCCTTGCGTACGATTTCCCAGTCGCCGGTCTTGGCGGCGCCGAGGTTCATAACGATATCCACCTCTTCCGCGCCGGCTTCCACCGCGTTGGCGATCTCCAGGGCCTTCGCCGAGTTGACGGAGCAGCCGGTGGGGAACCCAATGACCGTGCAGACCGGAACGCCGGACCCGGCAAGCACCTTTGCCGCCGTCTTGATCCAGATGGGGTAGATGCACACGGAAGCGGGCTTCAGCTCACGGGCTTCCTCGCACAGCCTGACGATGGCATCTCGCGTTGCGTCCGGTTTCAGAAGCGTCATATCAAGCGTCTTGGCGAATTCTTCTTTGGTCATATCAAACGATCCGATCACAGGTGTGAGGCGCGCGTGTCCTCGAGAGTCGTCAGGCCAGGGAAATGATCTGTCGCAGCGGCATGAGCTGCCAGTCGGCGGCAAGCTGCGTTAGCGGCTGGGAACAGACGGCGCGGGCTTTGGCCGATTGGTAGAGGGTGTAGTATTCCGGCCAGACGTCCCAATTGTTCGGCTTTTCCTCACCGGGCTGCAGCGTATCGCGGTAGTCCCTCCACGCCAGCGTTTCCTCGCCGTCGGTGATGATGAACGAAATGGACGAATACTTGTGGTTCTCGTGAACGTACCGCGTGGCCGCCTCGCAGGCCTCGCGCAATGTCCGTACCTCTCCCGATTCGATCCTGCCCACGATGTTCAGGAAGAACCGCTCGCTGTCCGTTTCGCCGGTGGGCGCAAGGCCGTAGATGGGGATCCGCTCGCTTTCCTTGATGCCCCCGTTGTGGCAGAAGACGAAGCGGCCGTGCGTAAACGGGTGCGCGTTGGCCGGCGTGAGATCGCCGACGCTCGCCTTACGCAGATGACCGATGACGATATCGGCGCCGGACGTTTCCACGAGTGCGGCGGCCGAGGAGAAAGCGGGGTCCGTGGCCCCGTCCTTTTCGCTCTTGGTGAACAGGGTCAACGTAGCGGACCGGAGGGCGGCGAAACCCCAGCCGTCCCCGTGACCGCAGGTGTTGCCCGGCAGTACGTTGCCGTTCGCGGCGAGCGCGCGAAATTCGTCCAGAACGCCTTTGTCCGGCGTTCCGCCAACCTGAACCATCATCCGGCACATATCGATCTCCCAGGAATCAGGATTCGGGAGTCAGGATTCAGTCTTGGTCCCGGCCGTTCGCCGGTTCATGCGACTGACCGGCGCATTGCCCGTCCTGCCGAGCCTGCACTGAATCCCGAATCCTGACCCTTGAATCCTACGTATATATCCAGACCTCGCGGTTTCGCGGGCCGTCAAACTCACAGAGGTAGATGCCCTGCCACGTGCCCAGCATCAACGTGCCGCCTTCCACGATGACCTGTACACTGGGTCCGGTGAGCACCGTCTTGATATGGCTGTCCGAGTTGCCTTCTGCGTGGCGGAACCCCGCCTCGCGCGGGATCAGGCGTCCGAGATAAGCCAGGACATCGCGCTGGACGTCCGGATCGGCGTTTTCGTTGATCGTGACCGCGGCGGTCGTGTGCGGACAGAAGACCGTGACCACGCCATCGGCGCCTCCGCCGTCCTGAACCGCCTGTTGGACCTGCCGGGTGATATCGACCATTTGCTCGCGCGCGGCGGTCCGAACGCTTATCTTGCGCATACCCATACCAGCCATCATAAACCCAACCACGGTTCGCGGGTCAAAGTGCCGCGAACGAACCACAGAGGGCACGGAGGAAACTGAGGGTCACGGAGGCACGATGCAGATACCCTACCTGCACCTCCGCGGATTCCGTGTACTCCGTGGTCGTCACATATGCTCCTATAATGTTGGCGGAGGACAGGCAGTGAAGTTTTCGAAAATGCATGGGTTGGGCAACGATTTTATACTGGTGGACGATCTGGCGAGGGCGATCCCGGACGACAGCCTGCCGGAACTGGCCGCTCGCTTGAACGACCGCCACTTCGGCATCGGCGGCGACGGGCTTATCCTGGTTCGACCATCCGAGGTCGCGGATTTCAATATGCGTGTCATCAATTCGGACGGGTCTGAGGCCGAGATGTGCGGCAACGGTATCCGCTGTTTCGCCATTTTCCTTCACGAGCACGGATTGACGGAAAAGAATCCCGTCCGCGTCGAGACCGGCGCCGGCGTCCTGACCCTGGACGTCCACGGCTCGAACGTTACGGTTGATATGGGCGAACCGCGCCTTGACCGCGCCGCCATCCCAATGGCGGGTGAGGGGACCAATTTCAACGTCCCGTTGACCGTCGAGGGCCGCGAGTTCTTCGTCAACGGCGCCAATATGGGCAACCCGCACGCTGTGATCTTCCTGGACACCCTGGACGGCTTCGCCTGGGAGCGTTATGGCCCCCGGATTTCAACCCACTCCCTCTTCCCGGCGGGCACAAACGTCCACTTCGTTGAGCAGACGGGCCCGAACGAGGTCAGGGTCAAGGTCTGGGAGCGCGGCGCCGGCCCCACCCTGGCTTGCGGAACCGGCGCCTGCGCGATCACGGTTGTTGCCGCCAGCCTCGGCAAGACCGGACGGAAGGTGAGGGTCAATCTCCCCGGCGGCCCGCTTCAGATCGACTGGCGGGCGGACAACCATGTCTTCATGACCGGCCCCGCCGTTGAAGTCTTCATCGGCGAAATCGAAGTGTAGCCGCGCACGTGGGGCGCCCGACGGCTGGGGCGTGTGCCTGCTATACTTACGGAAAGTTTGGTGACATCGAATCAGAGGAGGGGCGCAGAATGGCGCTAAAAACGCAGGGGGTACTCGATCTTGTCAACCGAGCACTCAATCGAATACCGATGCCCTATGGAGAAGACATAGTTGACGATGTCGCCTTGGACATCAAGAAGCACGAGTTAAGTCAGTACAATGCCCTTTGCGGGCCACTCACATCGAGCGTCGTGAACTGTTGGATCGGTCGCTGGACAAGCATCATCCTGAAACGGACTTCGGCAGGGCAGTTCTCAGCGACGAAAGGCAGCATCATATCGAGTTACAGCAAGTTGCCCTAGCGGCAGAATTGAGAGACGCAGTGATACCCGGCGTCGCGACTACGACCTAGACCTCGACAAGGAGATGTTCGTGTTACACACCTATCCAACCGCGACCAACCTTGCGCACTCCGTCGCGGGCAAGAGGTTTATGATGCGGCCCGTGTGCATGGCGTTGTCCGCATCCATTGCGATACTGCTGCTTTCGTCGTGTTCCAGCCCGTCCTTCAATGAAGCCCAAGCGCTAGGTGAGGCACAGAAGATCGTAAAGGAGCAGTTGAAGAGCCCTTCCACCGCGCAATTCTCTGAAACTCGAATCCTAGATCGGACCAAGAAGGCGGACGGAAAGCCAACTTATCTTGTTTTGACGACAGTCGATGCCCAAAATAGCTTCGGTGCAATGCTCCGTTCCCACTTTCTCGTAGTTATACGGTTCGAGAACGAGAAGCACGACCGATACCTTTCGTATAAGGGTCGGTCGACGCTGGAAATCAGGGGAGACACGCCAACCGAGGAGGAGATAGCGGTAGCTAAGGGCATGAACGACTGGTCTGATGAGGCCGCGAAAGATGTTGGAGGCACAACCGTCCCAGCGGTCAAACCTTCGCCACCCTTAACCGAGCGGCCCCCCGAACGTGCAAAGTGGGCGGATTTGGAGTCAGTTGTCCAGGCTGATCTTTCAAAGCGATTCGGCGGGCACAAACGCGTGTGGTTCTTGCCGGACGAATCAGGTGCGGGCGGCCGGATTATGACCTTCTGTGTCGAGGTACCCGATGGTAGTACTCGCAAGGTAACGGAGGAGTTTCGCGCCGATCCGGGCCAAGACAATCTATCTGAGGCGGAGAAGAAGCGCCACTGTTTCTACTCCGTGGAAGTTGGTCCGCCAGCGAGCAGCCTTCCCGCCAATCCATAAACCGGGTTATTCCGGTTGGACCCATCTGTTGCTGGGGTATTCAGCGCCCAAACGGAGGACCGTTTTGGTTAGTGCGGCCCGCTTCAGATCGACTGGCGGGCGGACAACCATGTCTTCATGACGGGCCCCGCGGTCACTGTTTTTGATGGCGAGATCGAGGCCTAACGGCACCAGGCGTGCTTGCGGAGTGGGCATTTGGATACTAGCAAGTTGACATAACGCGGTGAACCGCGACAAGCTGACGTATCACCAGCTACCTCTTCTGCAATGAGCTTCTACGTGAGGTCCGACGATGACTGAAACGTTCTTCTGCGTAAACCGGGCATGTCGCAAACAGATTGACTCAACCGCCACCCACTGCCCTTCCTGTGGGGCAGACCAATCCCCTCCCTGGGTGAATCCGGCTTCGATCCGAACGCGTACGTATACTTGCCCGTCCTGTGGCGGTGTGTTTCCTGCACACGCGGAGTCATGTCCGCGCCGTGAATTCGGTCAATCACGGGAAGACCCCTCCAGGCCGTTGGGTTCCCGGGCAGCTTCGCCAGGTCGGGGTTTGGGGCCTGTCCACTCGGGAGCTGCACTTACTCCGCTACCTGACCCGGCATCACTCACCCCTGCGTGCCAAAGGAAACTGATCACCACGATGTGGTCCATTTGGCCGTTCATCTGGATCATGTTGCTCACCAGCCCTGGCGACAAGATGATTATGTCGTTTGGGTTCGCTCTTGATGGCGTCGCGATCATCATAGCGATCATCCTCGTGGCTTCAAAGAGCAGGATTGACAATGCCCACGGGTGGGCTAAGATTGCGCTAGAGATCGTAGTCTTCCTCTTCGTGGCCAACACCTAGCGCTGTTGACGACTAGTGTAATGCCGCCAATGGACCCTACGACATTCAATACCGGACTTCCGCTTCAGATCGACTGGCGGGCGGACAACCACGTCTTCATGACCGGCCCCGCCGTCACCGTTTTTGACGGCGAGATCGATGGCTAGTACAGGTTCGTCAGGCAACCTTATACAGGGTCTTCCGAGGTCAAGCGTAACCCCGATTTGAGCGTGAAATTGGGCTGAAATGGCTCAAATTCGATGCCCACTTCTTGACACCTCCCGGCCCTTGAAAAGCATGTTTTCCGTCGCGGGACCCGCTACAATACTTTTCATCAGAGTTCAAGGCAAGGTTTTGATCGTGCCGCATGGGGAGGTTGTGGAACCCCTTTACCCGCGAACCGCATGAACGGGATGCAACTCTGACCGAGGCGTCGGGCTGATGGGATAGCCCACTCCGCAAATCGATGAAGGCCGGGGGTATCGCCTGGAAAGGGCCCGGCCGGCGCAGCCGAAAGGCCGCGACGGTCGCAAGTCCGGAACAGGGAAGATAGCCCGGCTGGAGAAGAGCGGAGAGCCTCCTGCCCCCGCTACCCGAAAGGGTTGGCGGAAGGGTGCGGTCCTTTCTTGAGACCGGGCACTGCCTGGTTGAAGGAACGGGGCGATCCGCCGAAATGAAGGCGAAAGCCATCAGGACAGCGGGTCCGGCGGTACGGGCAAAGCGCTTCAGCGCTTTGGAGGGCGGAGCGTCCTTAACCGGGAAGAGCGAAAGTTATCACCCGGGCAGTTCGCTCCTGGTCGTAAAGCAGAAATGCGGTGCGACTGGTGGGATGTTGGACCATCATCTCTGGCTAACGCCGGGAATGTGGCTTGGCAGACCTGCCCCGCGGCGAAAGCCAGTCGTACAATCGAGGCCTCGACCGTTGGATGCGAAAGCATCGCGATAGGGGACCGCCGGCGGAACGCCACCGCGAAAGCGGAGGCGTCTCCGATCCGAAGGAGGCGAGGGCGATTCCGGGGGATGTGCCGCGACCGGCAACGGTCCGGCAACAGCATCACCCCAGCGATGGGCGATACCGGGCTCCAACCCGGGCAACGGGGTTGGAATCAAGGGCGCCCATGCCGATTCCGGTTTGCGCCGGAATTAAGGCCCGAAGACCCGCAAGGGTCGTGAACGGAATCTGGAACCGGGCCGGAAGCGCTCCCTCGGGAGTGTGAAAGGAACCGGAACCGAACTCGGCGAACCGGGGGAGTTCATCTTTCGAGGTGGATGACCCGGGGAATCGGGAACGGACCGAAAGGACGGACCCGTTCTCCGCCCGTCTCAACCGGAGAGCACGATCAAATGCGGCCACCGCAAAGCGGCCGCGGCACGGGGCCGGTCCGAAAGGGCCGGCCCCCTGTTCGTTTTGGCGGCGCGCCCGTGCAACCCTTCACCGGGATACTGTGGGCACTGAGGCATCGGGAAGATGCATACAGCATTTGCCCGGTGGCCAACCTCCTTCCAGACCGAGTGGTCGCGCTTGTCTCCTCCCGGCCGCCTTGCATACAATGGCCCGTTGTCGATGCCGGTCCCTGTCGGATGCGGCACTTTCCTGAGGAGACCTTTCTGACGATGAGAATGAACCGAACAGTGAGGGCGCTGGCTGCTGTAGCGCTCATCACATCCGCCGCCAGGGCAGACACGGTGTATCTTCGCCGCTATCAACGGGTGGAACCGTACAGGGTCACGCCGGTGCAATGGGGTGACAAGTCCTACACCTATATGGATGCGGCCGATACCACACTGGATTCGCGCCACCCGGACGACAGCTTCGGCGCATCGAAGGCCCTCACGCTCGAACCCCGACAGCGGAACGTTGTGCTCATTCAGTTCGGCCAACTGAACCGGGCAATAGACCGGCGCTCCCGCATCACCGACGTGAAACTGGTCCTTCACCCCGTGCCGGGTCGCTTCACGAAAGACGTCGACATCACCCTCCGGCGCATATCCACCGAGTGGCGTGACGGCGGCGCCGACGGCCACCCGATGTACTGGACTTCGACATGGAACCAGGCGCTCAGCAGCCCTCGCGCGAATGGGGTGGGCTGGTCAAAGCCGGGTGCGCAGGGCGGATCGGACCGACGCAACGACCCAAGCCTCACAACCGATACATCCGTGGGCTACAGCGTGGCCACCAACACCTGGACTATCACCGGTCCGGGACTGGTGGAGGACGTCGCATACTGGTTCGGCAAGGCGTACAAG
Source organism: Armatimonadota bacterium (assembly GCA_036504095.1). Classification (NCBI taxonomy): domain Bacteria; kingdom Bacillati; phylum Armatimonadota; species Armatimonadota bacterium. The sequence continues at coordinate 54,384 of DASXVS010000031.1, forward strand.
AACTTCGGCTGGGCCATCGAAATGCAGAAGCCGGACGCCGCCCGCGGCCCCGTGCAGGTGTACAGCTCTGATGTGATGGAGGCGGATCTGCGCCCGGAACTGGTGGTGACCTTCGAACCGATGCTCAACGAGGGCGAGCAGAAGGGCGTTGACCTCAACGTGACGTTCATCGCGCGCACACCGCGCTACCTTCGCTATCACGATGATGGCGTTAAGAGCTACGAGCGGAAGGCATACCGCGACGACAATCCGGGGATTATGAAGTTCCCGTTGAACGGAGACACAAAGAAGTGGCCGGATAAGGGCGAAGTCCTCACTTATACGGCGACCATCAAGAACTCCGGGTTTGACAGGTATCGTGGCCCGGTGGATTGGGAGTGGCGTTACAACGGCCGGCTGTTGAAGAAGGGTGTGAAACAGGTCGAGCTGGATGCGGAGCAGACGGCGACGGAGTCCATCCAGATGCCGTGGATCGGCGACCTTTCGGACATCCGGGACGAGAAGCTGACGTTTGAGATCGATCCCAGCGACAGGATATCCGAGATCACGAAGAACAACAACCTCGAGAGCCGCTACATCAAGGCGCGTACGTGGAAGTATTGGGTGGAGCGCGATGCCTATGAGTATGGCAAGCAGTTCCTGACGGCCTACGGATCGTATTCGTACGAAGACTATCTGAAGTGGCACGAGCACATCTGGAACGAGACGTACCTGGACAAGTCCCGGTTTGACGGGCTGGCGCCGGATGGAAGCCTGCAGCGCGTCGCTCTGGACGATTTCGAGATCGTGCCGACCGGGCGCCTGAGCGGCGGCATCCACCGGTTGGACGACAAGCCGGACTTCCATTGGGACGGCGAATGGGGCACCGAGTGGTTGAAAGGCGACCAGTTGAAGGATGCCGCGGCGGTGAAGAACGCGCAGAACTTCCTCCGCGGACAGCGCATCTTCCTGGAAGGTTCACTCATCCATGAGGCCAGCCACCAGGTGTTGGGGGCGTTCGATGTCTACTGGTCCAACATCGAGCCACCTACCCTGACCGAACCGGGCAAACAGCACGCCAAGGACGGCGGGCAATACTATGTAACGCGTGGTGATATGTATGCCTACTCCGGACTGATGGGCGGCGACGACACGCGGCCAAACGACCAGTACACCGAGGGCACAGGCCTCTATGCAGGCATCGATGTGCTGGGGTTCAACTCCGACACACCGTACCGCAACGGGTTCTATGGTGAATGGCAATATGACCTGCCGCGGTCCATTTCAGTGCGGCTGCTGGCCGCGGATGGGGAACCGATCCCGTACGCAAAGGTGAAAATCTGGCAGTTTAGCGGGATGAAGATCACGGACGACAACGTCGTGGCGGAAGGGCTGACAGCCGACGCGAACGGCGTGCTGAAACTGCCCGACCAGGATTCCGGTGAAGCCTCGGACGTGACGACCGCCACGGGACACACGATGCTTAAGAAGAACCCGTTCGGGCGGATCGATGTCGTGGGCTCCAACACCCTGCTGATGCTCAAGATCGAAGGGTTCGAGCAGAAGGACTACCGATTCGTGCGGACCGTGGATCTGAACCGGGCGTACGCGGAGGGATACCACGACGCCTATATCGAGGACGTGGGAACACAGATTTCACCAACGAAGGTGGACTGGGCGACGAACCTCGCCAAAGGAAAGGCTGTCCAGTCGGTCTTGAACCCCGGCGAGGCCGCAAAACTCACGGACGGTGACCCGGAAACCACCTGGAACGGAGGGCCCGCGCCATCGGGCAGTTACATGCAGATCGACCTTGGCGCGCCCGTACCGGTGGCGGCCATCCGGCTGTTGCAGAGCGCGTCGTACGGTCAGTTCTTTCAACGGTTCAAAATCGAGGCCGCCGATGACGCTTCGTTCCGGACCGGAGTGACCGAACTGAGCCGGCAGTTCCCGCTGAGCTTCGCCAAGGCGATGAGCGATGACCGCGATATCGACCCGGCCAGCCCGGCGATACATTGGGTCACTTACGGCGCACGTCCGACGACGGCGCGTTACCTTCGGATCACGTGCCTGCAGAACACCGACGGCGTGGCGATGTCGGAGATTCAGGTGTTCGGAGCGGCGCGGTAGACCAGACTCCAAATGGCCTCCACCGGGCCGCCGCCAGAGGGCGGGTCGTCGGTGGAGGCCATTGTCGTGTGTATGAGCACGGCAAACTCAAGCATCAACCGCGAATATCTGTCCACGATTCGCCGGGTCCAAGGCAGACGTTATGCTCAACGCCTTCGATGCGGAAAGTCCTGGCCCGCGGCGCAAGGTTCGTGATGGAAAGCACACCATTGAGTTTCCTGTATTCGATGGCGAGCGAAGGAGCATCCAGGCGGACATCACCGTCGCCGACCAACCTCGGCGCGATTTCCAGGTCAACGTCCAGGGCGATCCGAACGCCCAGATAGTCGTGGATGAGGACCCATGCAAAGACGCAGGGATACTCATAGTAATGCGTCGATCCGTGGAAATCGGTGCCGTCGGCATAGTAGACGTGCCCCATGTCATAGCGCTCTGCCATATGCCAGCCGCTCTCTTTGCCCTTGCGAGCGACCGCCAGCAGCTGCCCCAGCAACACTTCCCCTTCGCCCCGGCTATGCCAGTATGCGGCGTCCCAGCACCACGTTCGGGCCATCGCGCAACTGTCGAACGGACCGTGGATACCGATCTCGCTGTCCGTGTAGTCGGCAATCCGCGCGGATACGAACGAGGGGAACCGCTGGAACTCGGCGAACTCGTCTTGGACCAGTTTGGCGACGGCTTCCGTCTGGTCCTCCGTCGCCCACCCGAGCAATGGCGGCAGAATGTTGGCGGGCAGTTGCATATGGTCGTGTGGCACGCCGCGCCGGTCGATCCAATCGACGAAACGCCGGTTTGCCGGATTCCAATGCCCTTCAGGGAGCGGCAGGGACAACCGTGCGGCGATGCGCTCCGAAAGGTCCGCGAAATGCCGCGCCTGATCGATGCGCCCGAGGGCCGTTTCCAGTTGGGCCAGTAGCCTCAGGGCGTTGGCGGTGAGGGCCGTACTTTCTGTGGAGCATCCGTCCTTGATGACGGCGTCCTCATAAAACGCGTGAGCTTCCAGCCAACCGTCCGGATCAATGAAGCGCACGATCTGCTTCGTGGCGCGTTCCATGTCTTCAATGCGCGCCTCCAGCCAGGCGCGGTCCTTCGTGAGAGCGTAGTAAAGCCACGCGTTTTCCTGGACTTCCGCGTTGCCGGACAGGCGGAACATCTGTGCTTCGTTCGAACCGTCGAGCGTAGCACGCCGCCAGAAGTACTCGCGTACGCCATCGGGCTGTACAGCGCACGGGCAGCCCCAGAATCCGTCCGGGTTTTCCCGCATCATGCGCAACTCGAGGTCGATCATCCGCCCGACGACGGCGAGATCGACTTCGTCTCCGAACGCAATCCGTCCTTTGATGCCGAACTCGTGGTCGCAGGCGGGGTAGGTGCCGGCGAAGCGTTCGGTGGAGGGTGAACTCCGGACGAACCCGTCGGGATCCGGATACGAAGCGCCCGCGGTGCGCTCTACAATGCACGGGACCATGGTATCCCAGTAGAACGCGGCGAGCGCCTCCTCGAACTCCTCGCCGTGCTCGACCCGGAAAGAGAAGCGGTTTCCCATGGCATCGGCTCTCGGCGGGCTTGAATGCTCTTCGGAAGAGCAGGCAGGCCCTTCAACCTCAACCCCGCCTTCCCGCGCGCGGACCGTGGCGCCTCCGCGAACTCTGACGAGGATACTGGGGCGGCCGCTGCCGGAGGGGGCGAGCAGCCACACCAGCCCCTCGCCCTCAATGCGGTGCTCGCCAAGGACGTCCGGCAGGACGAAGAGCCCACCTTTCTCTCGCCGAACAATGGTGGCGCAACCGTCCGCGACCTTGAGGTGGAGGCGGCTGAAAGAACGCTGATCGGTGCTGCTAACCTCCGGCTGCTGGCCCGGCACTGAAGTACCGGTCTGACGGGCCTTCGGCCAATCGTCCTCCGGACGAGGGATGCGAATGGCCGCGTCAGGGTTGTGCTGAGGTTCGTCCGGCATATCGTTCATGCGTGTGCCCTTTCGTCTTTCGCCCTCGCCGCCAAAGCCTACTCCGGCGCCATCTCAAGCGTGAACGTGGCCTCCTCGCGGTGGCCGCGCGCGTATTCCACCACGAAGTCCGTGATCGGCAGGAAGCCGTAACGCCACGCTGCGCCATCCTTGGCGCGGACCAGAAACAGCCCGTTGTTGCCCACCACATCGATGTGCCCGAATGGATTCGGCTTCAGCGTCATCCCGGTGGCTGTCGTGAACTCATTCTTGACCGGGCGGTTAGCCAATACCAGACGCCCCTGGGCGTCCGTGGTGCCCGTCTGGATCGGATCATCCGCGATGCCGCCGTCATGCTTCTGGTACACGATGACCTCAGCGTTGGCCAGCGGTTTGCCTGCAACCGTCAGCGAGAGGGTGTTCCGCGTCGGAACCGCATAAAGGTATTCACCGAAGTAGCCTCGCCTCTTCCCATAGGTGAGCTTCATGCCGGCGACGTCGATATTGGCATAGGCCGGCGCGGTGTTGGGGCGAATGTCGCCGCCGCCCATCATGCCGCCGTTGGGCTGGCTGAACGGCTTCCCGTTCACCTTGTTGGCCTGCGCCGCAAGGTCCAGGTTGTAGTCATCGATGATTCCGATCTGGTGAGTCAGTTCGTGGTCGAGGGCCCACATGTAGGTGTTCGCGAGGTTCCGGTACTCGGTGGCGCTGCCGGTCGGGTACTTCCAGGAGCCGTCGTATGTACCGAACGCCGGGCCTTGCTCCACGTCGTCGGTGATCTTGTCCACGACGACGATCCGGTCGATCCGAACCGAGGTCGGAGCGCCGTTCGGCGCGAAGTCGTACCGGCTGTGCTTCATAATGCGGTTCATGTTGTCCACGGTCGCGCCGCGGAGCCAGTCCTCGTAGGAGAACGAACCGTAGTAGTTGTTCACGCCATCGACGAGTTCAGTCATCCCCTTCTCGCAAAACGCGTCCAGGGTATAGGCGTCGGTGTTGAAGGTGAGCACGTTGTTCTTCCGGGTGATCTCGTCAAGGGTGTTCCCGGTATCGACGCGCGCCTCGAACGGATAGGCTCCCTGCTTCCAGTTCCAGGGCACGTTAACCGTTGTTTCCTGGCGTGGCTTCAGCGCCGGCACGCGTGCTTTCTTGACGAGCTTTCCATCGATTCTGCACTCGAACTGCGTCGCTTTGGACGCGTTGCGTCCAACGTTGCGGATGTGGACGCCGTAGGATACCTTCTCGCCCGCGGAAGGCCAGTGTTTGGCCTCGGCTTCGCCCGGCACCATTTCGGGATAGCCGTTCTCGTACTTGGGGAAATATCGTCTGTAACGCGGTGTTTGCTCCGCGTAGGTCACGGTGAGGTCGGGACGATCGAGGCTCGACAGGAACCACTTCAACGGTTTGGCGGCCTCGAACCGGGCGTTGTCCAGCCAGAGCTTGTAGCTGTAACCGCCGGTGTCCGCATGGACCTCGAAGCTGGCCAGGTGGCGCCAGTCGAATCCAGTGTCAGCCTGCAGCCTCCAGCCTGCGATGGAGGATCTTGCCGTGGCATCGGCTCCTATGGGCAGCCGCACCTCCACCCAGTCCTTCAGTGCGCCGGAGAGGATTCCTCCGGGGCTGAACTGGCGGCCCGTTTTCGGGTCCGTTCCCCCGTACTGCGCCGCGCGGCCCTGCATATCGTGGAAGATGAACCAGGGATCGCTGCCGCCCCAGCCGTTGGCGTTTTCAGATTTCAGGGAGACCCTGAACTCGGTCGCCTTGGACACATCGAGGTCCAGGTCCTTGGTGTCCGGGAAATAGACCCAGGCGTCGAATCCGCTGCCCGTATCAAACAAGATGGAGCTGTCGCCGGTCGTCTTCACAGCCTTGTCGCCGGTGATGGTGTTGAAATGCTCCTGGTCCGTGGTACCGTAGCCCCAACGGCTGGTGAGGCGGGGCTCCGTGAACTCGCCGGCGATGAATGCTCCCGCGCCGCGGCCTCCGTTGGGACGTGCGCAATATCCGGCGCGGTCCAGCAAGGCGAGAACGGCGAACGCAAGGGTGAGTGATCTACCTGTACGGCTCATGGGGTTTCCTTTCGACTGAGGTCACGCGACAGTATGCGCGGCGCCACGGTGCATTATATTGCGGATGCGCCTCAGTGGGGCAGGCGGCAAGAATCAGGATTCGAAGCAGAACCGGATCTCAGCCGGAGCGGCCACATTCATTGATCGCATCGCCCCTTCCGTACGATTGTTCGCTCCTCGCCGGGCGGGGTATAATGTGCGGTATGGAAGATCGTTTTCAGATAGTATCCGACTACCGGCCGGAGGGCGACCACGTAACTCCTGCGCCAGTTGATCGTAGGCGGCGTCTCGGCGCCTGTGGCATAATACGTTTGGGAATGTGATTGCCCCAGGGAGTTTGCCATATTGAAGGTCCGCGATGTGCTGAGGCGACTGAACGAAGATGGCTGGGTGCTCGTCAGGACAACGGGCAGCCACCGCCACTTCAGGCGGCCGAACAGATCGGGGATCGTCACTGTGTCGGGACATCCATCCGACGAGCTTGCGCCGGGAACGCTTCGCAGCATTTACCGCCAGGCGGGCTGGGAGAAATAGCTGGTGACCAGGGAATATTTGGTTGTTTACGAATCCGCCGCACAGAACATCTCGGCATACGTCCCGGACCTCCCGGGTTGCGTCTCGACGGGCGCGACGATGGATGAGGCCAAGCGCAACATACGGGAGGCTATCGAAGGACACATCTCGGTGATGCGCGAATGCGGCGAGCCCATACCGGAGCCGACCTCACGGGCCGAGGCCATGCTCGTCTCGGCCTGATCTCCTTCGCCGCGTCATCCGCCCCTTCGCGTCTCAGCGTCGCTTCGCCCACACGTTTGTTCGCTCCTCGCCGGGCGGGGGTTAATGTGCGACATGGAAGACCGTATTCAGATGGGCTCCCATGACCCCCAGAGAGACTCCGATGACCACAATCGAACGCGCGGCGGACCTGCTGGCATGCAACCTAGATCTAGTCGTCCTTCGCGAGGAGGACACCATCCAAGTCCGACCCATTGCGCCAACCGGATTCCTAGTCCAGATCACGGAGCAACGCGGCACCTTCACGGTTTACTATGACGGCTGGCACGAAAGTTTCGACGATGCGGACACAGCTTTCCGGTGCTTCGCTTGGGGGTTATCCAGTCATGCACGGCTGAAGGTCGTCTCGGCGCGCGGCATTGCCTACAGGTGGACGGCAGAAACGCTGATAGATGGGGAATGGGGGGTAGTCAGCACGACTGGACTTCTGTTCTGGCCTTTCTGGCGGCGCTCAACGACTCGGTATCTCCAGAATGAAGCGTTGCTCGATCCCGACGTTTGGATTGGCTGAGCAGCTTCTCAGTCGCACGTTTGTTCGCTCATCGCCGGGCGCGGTATAATAGCGGTTATGGAAGACCGATTTCAGATAGTGTCCGATTACCGGCCGGAAGGGGACCAGCCGAAGGCCATCGCCGGTCTCGTGCAGGGCGTCGAACGTGGCGACCGCATGCAGACGCTCGTCGGCGTCACCGGCTCCGGCAAGACGTTCACCATGGCGAACGTCATCCAGGAGGTCCAGCGCCCCACGCTCGTTATAGCGCACAACAAGACGCTGGCCGCGCAGTTGTGCTCCGAGTTCCGCGAGTTCTTCCCGCATAACGCGGTCGAGTACTTCGTCTCCTATTACGATTACTACCAGCCCGAAGCCTACATCCCGCAGACCGACACCTATATAGAGAAAGACTCGTCCATCAACGACGAGATCGATCGCCTGCGCCATGCGGCCACCCAGGCCGTGCTGGAGCGGCGGGACGTGATCATCGTTGCCTCGGTTTCGTGCATCTACGGCCTCGGATCGCCGGATGAGTACATGCGCCAGATCCTTCCGCTGCGCGCCGGGCAGTCCTATCACCGTGACCCCATCCTTCACCAACTGGTTGAAATGCAGTTCAGCCGCAACGACATCGCCCTCACGCGCGGCACGTTCCGCGTGAAGGGGGATACGCTGGAGGTTCACCCGACCGACGAGGAGGTCATCACCCGCCTGGAGTTCTTCGGCGACGAACTGGAACGCATCCGCATCATGGACCCCCTGACGGGAGAGGTCCTTCGAGAGCAGGAGCGCGTGACCTTCTTCCCCGCCAGCCACTTCGTCTCGAGCAAACAAACCATCGACCGGGCATTGAAACAGATCGAGCAGGAATTGGAGGAGCAGCTGGCGTACTTCAACAGCGTGAACAAACTGCTTGAAGCCCAACGCTTGGAGCAGCGCACGAAGTACGACATGGAGATGATCCGCGAAGTCGGGTTCTGCAGCGGCATCGAGAATTACAGCCGCCACATGGATGGCCGCGAGCCCGGAACGCCTCCGAACACGCTGCTGACCTATTTCCCGGACGATTTTCTGTGCTTCATCGACGAGAGCCACGTCACGATTCCGCAGCTCAACGGCATGTACCACGGCGATATGAGCCGGAAGACTACGCTCGTCGATTTCGGGTTCCGCCTGCCCAGCGCGAAGGATAACCGGCCGCTGCGCTTCGAGGAGTTTCAGGAGCGTATCAATCAGGTGGTGTTCGTGTCCGCTACGCCCGGCCCGTTCGAGAAAGCAAACTCCGAGCAGACCGTCGAGCAGATCATCCGTCCGACCGGCCTGCTGGACCCGGAGGTCGAGATCAGGCCTACCCGCGGCCAGATCGACGACCTGCTGGGAGAGGTCCGCCGCCGCGCCGAGAAGGGTGAGCGCTCACTCATCACCACGCTCACCAAGCGCATGGCGGAGGACCTGACGGAGTACCTGGTCAACCTGGGGGTGCGCGTGCAGTACATCCACAGCGACGTCCAGACTCTGGAACGCAGCGAGATTCTCCGCGATCTCCGACTCGGCGAATACGACTGCATCGTGGGCATCAATCTCCTCCGTGAAGGCCTCGACCTGCCGGAGGTCACGCTTGTCGCGATCCTGGACGCGGACAAGGAAGGTTTCCTCCGCTCCGAAACCTCGATGATCCAGACGATGGGGCGCGCCGCCAGAAACGTCGGCGGCCGGGTCATCATGTACGCCGACCGGGTGACGGACAGCATGAAGCGCGCGATGGACGAAACGCTCCGCCGCCGCGCCATCCAGGAGGCGTACAACATCGAGCACGGCATAGAGCCCGCGACGATCATCAAGGGCATCCGCGACCTGCTGATGAGCGACGAGGCCGGCCGCGTATCGGAGAGCAAGGCGCAGTATAGCCCCTCGCTGGAGACGGGCGTGTTCGACCAGGCGGAACTGCCCTCGGCCATCGAGCGCCTCAAGGAGCAGATGAAGAAGGCCAGCAAGGAGCTGCGTTTCGAGGACGCCGCCGCGATGCGCGACCGCATCAAGCAACTGGAGGCCTTGCGCGACGACACCCTTCCGGAAGCGGATATGAGCGCCGAACTCTGGGGCCGCAACAAGCGCCAGCGCCCGGAGGGCGAGCCCCAGAAGCCGGACATGCTAACCAAGCACAAATCCGGCGGGCGCCGGAAGAGGTAGGTTGCTAGAATTGCGAGCAGGTGTGCTGCTAACGCAGATGTGAGAGGAGATGGCCAAATGTCATCGACGGCAAAGAGCATTTTGGAAAGCGCGCTTGCGCTGGCGCCGACTGAACGCGCGGAAATCGCGGAAGGGCTGCTATCGAGCTTGGACCGACCGGACCCGAGCATCGATGCCCTTTGGGCTGAAGAAGCAGAGAGACGCATAGCAGCGTATGATGCGGGTGAGGTGCCTGCAATCCCCGCCGACCAGGTATTCGCAGAGGCAGAGCGACTGTGAAAGCGCGCTTCCTTGGCGCGGCCCGAACCGAACTGATGGACGCCGCACGCTATTACGAGACGCACCGTCCAGGTTTGGGTGCCGAGTTCGTCAACGAAGCGCGCGACACGGTTGCGCGCGTAGAACAAATGCCGAGCGCCTAAATGCCGCTATCAGGGGATACGCGTCGATGCTTGATGCGACGTTTTCCATATGGTGTGATATACCAAGTCCGCGTCGATGGCATCATTATCATAGCGATTGCCCATCTCCATCGGGAGCCGGAATACTGGTCGGGGCGTTCCTGAGGCCGCCGGAAGCGGTAGGACACTAGAATGTACGGTGTGGAGGTGAGGCCTTGAGACAAGTGGTAATGTACCCCGGGGAAGACGGATGGTGGGTTGTGGAATGTCCCAGCCTGCCGGGCTGTGTCAGCCAGGGTCGCACCAAAGAGGAAGCGGCCGCAAATATCCGGGAGGCGATAGACCTTTACATCGATGTCCTGAGGGAACGCAACGAAGCCGTTCCGGAGGAGACGTTCGGCGCCTTAGTGATGGCTGTATGAGCGGCCTGCCCCGTATTTCCGGCCGTGAGTGCGTTCGCGCGCTTGAGCATATCGGATTCAAGGTCGTGCGCCGCAAAGGTTCGCACATCGTCCTCGTTCGTGAGTCGCCGGCGGCTCAGATCGTCGAACCGGATCACCGCGAACTGGATTCTGGGACACTGCGGGCCATCATCCGGCACTCCGGTCTCGGCGTGGACGAGTTCAAGGCGCTGATGGGTTGAACCCCATTTCGACGAGCCAGCCCGGTAACAGGCGGGCGGGCGGCGGAAGAGGTGGCGATCAGGGCGTCCAGGAAATAGCCTCGGTATGAAACGCGTCATCGCTGCGGGACGTATGGTTGCCTGGCGGGACGAATCGGCGTCCACACTGGCCGGGATCCGGCATCGGGAGGAGAAGGCAAATGGCGGAAGCAGGGGCGGCAGCGGCCGCGGCGGCAGCAGTCGCAAACGCAATCAAGGCGATGGGCGCGATCGTGGAGGTGACGCCTGAGGATTTCACGTCCATCGTGGCGCGGGCCGAAAAGCCGATCGTCATCGTCGCGAACGGGGGCTGGTTGCAGCCCAAACACCAGTATCTCACGTCCTACAAGGGATTCGTCTTCCACGCGCACTCCGACGACTTCTTGATGCTGGACTCGGACGTCGAACTCCTCACCGCGAAATCGATCTGGATACCGGGGTAGGGCTGAGGGGCAAGGGCTGAGGGCTGAGGGTCCATTGCCCAAGCCCGACAACCCGGAACCCGGAACCCGGAACCCGGAACGCGGAACCCGGAACCCGGAACGCGGAACGCGGAACCCGGAACTCGGAACTCGGAACCCCGAACCCGGAACCCGGAACGCGGAACGCGGAACCCGGAACCCGGAACGCGGAACCCGGAACCCGGAACCCGGAACTCGGAACTCGAAACCCATTATGTCTATCGATCCGAAACTGCTGGAATTGCTCCGCTGCCCCGCCTGCGCGGAGCGGCCCGAACTTCGCGAGGAAGGCGACGAACTCGTCTGCACCGTCTGCGCGCGCCGGTATCCGGTCGTGAACGGCATCCCGCGCCTCGTTGTGGAGCAACCCGAGGAGTAGCCTCCCAGCCAGGGGGAACGCTATGTGGAAATGCTCGAACTGCGGGAACGAATGCGAAGATAGTCTTCTGGTGTGCTCATCCTGCCAGACGCCGAGAGCTGCCACTCAGCCCCGGTTCTGCCCCACTTGTACGCGTCTGATCCCTGTGGGTGAGAGTGAGTGCCGATATTGTACCGATCCAGGTCCCCGGGACCACGGGGAAGACGCGCCGCCGAAGCCATCGCCACAGCGCAAGACCAGAACGCGCGAGGAAACGATCCAGTGGATGCAGTCATTTCTGCGAACCCTCGCCTGGGTTGCCGTTGCCCTGTTTGCGGTCAGGGCTTTTCTGGCTTGGGACGCAGGCTCCTTCAACGGCATGCCGACCGGTCTCGCGGATCTGAAGGTCCGCATGGATGTGAATACGGTGCTTTCGTATCTCTACGACGCTGCCTATTCCTGGATCATCCTCATGGTCATCGCGGAGGCCCTTGGCCTGTTGCTGGCCATAGAGAATAATACTCGCCCTTCGCGTCCGGGCTAGGCCGGGCGTGCGGGGCGGATGGCCGGCACAATCTGAAAGCCGGGCGATTGACGATGTAAGTTGAATTGGGGAATCTGAATCCCAATCCCCAACTCCCAATCGCCAAGACCTCTTTGTCTCACATTTGACACATCAACCTTGGACAAGCGTCGTTGACCGTGTTATACTGGTGAAGGCGTCTGCTGGCTGCGTTCGAGCGTGGCTTGACAGTCGGCACACGTTGGGCTATAGTTTATAGGCCGTGCTCTTCGGAGCGCGGCTGGCATATACAGTACGCATAGCATAGGAGCACGGCGCCCGTCAGGGCGCAGAGCTGCGCGGTGAAACCGGTCCGTCCAACGGACAAGGTCCCGCGTTACGAAGGGGGCATCTGGCCACACAGGACTTCCACGCAGCAAACGTCAATTGACAGCGTTTCGTCCGTCTAGCCCCCTTGCGTCTCGCGCAAGGTTTTTTGTTTTTTTGGGGGCGTCTGGTTTCTGGATTCGGGTGTCGGTCCCGGTCCGCTAGAGAACCCGCCGCCCGGCACCGAAACACCCGACAACCAGAGGAAAGTCTGAATGCCGACCATTAACCAGTTGGTTCGTAAGGGACGCAAGAAGGTGGAGAAGAGAACCACCACGCCTGCGTTCCACGTGGAGTTCAACTCCGTGAAGCGCAAGGCCAGCCCCACGCCCGGCGCCCCGCAGAAGCGTGGCGTTTGCCTGGTGGTTCGCACTGTGTCGCCTAAGAAGCCGAACTCCGCACTGCGGAAGATCTGCCGCGTACGCTTGAGCAACGGCCAGGAAGTGACCGCCTACATCCCGGGCGTTGGGCACAACCTGCAGGAGCACAGCGTCGTGCTGATCCGCGGGGGCCGCGTCAAGGACCTGCCTGGCGTGCGTTACCACGTCGTCCGCGGCACGCTCGATACGTCCGGCACCAAAGATCGCCGCAAGAGCCGCAGTAAGTACGGCACGAAGAAGCCCAAGTCTTAAGGTCTTGAGGTTTGAGAATTGAGAATTGAGGTCCGGTTTCGGTCTCAACTCTCAAGTCTCGCATCTCAAGTCTGTTTCGGAGGCGCACCGCTGCCCTTAGGGGTGGGACAGGACGGCCTCCAGGTCTCTTTAAGGAGAAGATGGTAATATGCCTCGCAAAGGCCCCGCGCCACGGCGCGAACTGCTGCCCGACCCGATATATAACGACCGGCTGGTGACGCGATTCATCAACCGCCTGTTCACCCGTGGCAAGAAGAGCACGGGCGAGCGGATCTTTTACACGTCGATGGAAATCGTGGCCGAAAAAACCGGCCAGCCGGCCATCGAGGTATTTCACAGGGCTATCAAGAACGTGATGCCCGTTGTGGAAGTGAAGCCCCGCCGCGTTGGCGGCGCCACATATCAGGTGCCGACCGAGGTCCGCTCGGAGCGCCGCGTGGCTCTGGGCATCCGCTGGATGATCAATGCGGCCCGCAAGCGCGGTGGCCGAACAATGATCGACCGGCTTTCGGGGGAACTGCTGGACGCCGCCAATAACACGGGGTCGGCGGTTAAGAAGCGTGAGGACACGCATCGGATGGCCGATGCAAACAAGGCGTTTGCTCACTATCGTTGGTAACGGCGTGTGCCAGGTGACGGATTGGGGTGTCAGGCTTCCAGTCTGACACCTTGTGCCTTACACCGGACACCTGGAGTATTATAATGGCTAGGCAATATCCGCTCGAGAGAACTAGAAATATCGGCATCGCCGCGCACATTGACGCGGGGAAAACGACTACTACGGAGCGCATCCTCTTTTACACGGGGCGTCTGCACCGCATGGGCGAAGTGCACGACGGCGCCGCGACCATGGACTGGATGATTCAGGAGCAGGAGCGCGGCATCACGATTACGTCCGCCGCCACAACCTGTTTCTGGCGCGACCACATGATCAACATCATCGACACACCGGGGCACGTGGACTTCACCGTTGAGGTGGAGCGTTCCATGCGCGTTCTGGACGGTGTCGTGGCCGTGTTCTGCGCGGTCGGCGGCGTTCAGCCGCAGTCCGAAACCGTGTGGCGCCAGGCAAACAAGTACAAGGTCCCGCGTATGGCGTTCGTCAATAAGATGGATCGCGTAGGCGCGGACTACTTCAAGGTTGTCGAGCGAATGCGCGACCGCCTTGGCGCCAACGCCGTGTCGCTCCAGGTTCCGATCGGCGCCGAATCGTCGTTTGCGGGAGTGGTTGACCTCATCACGATGCGCGCGCTCATCTACACTGACGACCTCGGCACCACGAGCAACGACGCGGACATTCCGGCCGACCTCAAGGATATCTCGATTGAAGCGCGTGAGGCTCTCATCGAGGCGTGCGCCGACGTCGACGACACGCTGATGGAGAAATACCTCGACGGCGAACCGATTACGCCGGAAGAAATCCGCCGCGTACTTCGCGTGGGGACGCTCAGCGGGCAAATCGTTCCGGTTCTGTGCGGTTCCGCGTTCAAGAACAAAGGCGTCCAGCCGATGCTTGATGCCGTCGTGGATTTCATGCCCAGCCCTGTTGATGTTGGCGCCGTGCCGGGCATGGACCCCGAGACCGAGGCTCCCCTCACCCGCGAGCCGAGTGACGACGCCCCGTTCTCCGCGCTGGCCTTCAAGATCATGGCGGACTCGTACGTCGGCAAGCTCACGTTCTTCCGTGTCTACAGCGGAAAAATCAGCAAGGGCTCCTACATCTATAACTCCAGCAAGGGCAAGAAGGAGCGCCTGGGGCGCATCCTCCGAATGCACGCCAACCAGCGCGAGGATGTAGAGGAAGTTTACGCGGGGGACATCGTCGCCGGCGTCGGTATGGGTGACATCACCACGGGTGAAACGCTTTGCGACGAAAAGGCTCCGATCCTTCTGGAGAGCATCACCTTTCCGGAGCCGGTCATTTCCATCGCCATCGAGCCGAAGACGAAGAGCGACCAGGAGAAACTCGGGACCGCGCTGGGACGCCTCAGCGCCGAAGACCCGACCTTCCGGATGCGAACGGATATCGAAACGGGCCAGACGATTATTTCCGGAATGGGCGAGCTTCACCTCGAGATCATCCAGGACCGCCTGTTCCGCGAATACAAGGTTGAGGCCAACGTTGGCGCGCCGCAAGTGGCTTATCGCGAAACGATCAAGAAGCCGGCGAAGGCGCACGGTCTGTTCAAACGGCAGACCGGCGGCCGGGGCCAGTTCGGCGATTGCTACCTGGAAGTCGAGCCGTTGCCCGCGGGCGAAGGCTTTGAGTTCCTGAACAAGGTTGTTGGCGGCGCCATTCCGCGTGAATACATCCCGTCGATCGAGGCCGGTTGCCGCGAAGCGTGTGAGAGCGGCGTCATTGCGGGCTACCCGCTTGTCGACGTCCGGGTTTCCGTCGTCCACGGGTCATACCACGAGGTTGACTCGAACGAAATGGCGTTCAAGATCGCCGGCAGCATGGGGATGAAGGAAGCCGTCCGCAAGGCTAGCCCGGTCATCAAGGAACCGATCATGGCCGTTGAAGTGGTCACGCCGGAGCAGAGCATGGGCGACATCATCGGCGATATCAACAGCCGGCGCGGCCGAATCGAGAGCCTGGAAGACGGACACGGGGAGAGCAAGATCATCAAGGCGATGGTGCCGCTTTCCGAGATGTTCCAGTACGCAACTACCATCCGCAGCATGACCCAGGGGCGCGCTTCCTACACGATGGAGCCGAGCCACTACGAAGAGGTTCCGAAAAGCATCGCGGACGAGATTATTCAGAAGACCGGCGTTAAGCACGCCGCATAGTAACGGACCGGGCCGGTTGCGCATTTCGAGCGTCCGCGAAGCGGCCCACTAGAGCAGATCCGGTAAATAGCCGGACCTCATAACTTGAACTGATCCAAAGGGGAGGCATTTCAAATGGCCAAGCAGGCGTTTGAGCGAACAAAGCCGCACGTGAATATCGGAACGATCGGTCACGTGGACCACGGCAAGACGACGTTGACGAGCGCAATCAGCAGCGTGTTGGCGAAGAAAGGTCTCGCCAAGAGACTGGCGTAT
>DASXVS010000032.1 GCA_036504095.1 Armatimonadota bacterium
TCTGGAGCGCGAGAGCGTGCTCCCGTTCTGGGCCGGCGTGATCCTCGGCATCGCCTACGGGGCGGGCCTGATTATCGACGCCACGGAGAACGACAACTTCCACGGACGGCAGGCGTTTCTGGTGAGCGTGTTCCTCGGCCTCGCGCACGCCCTCATCGAGGACACGCTGTTGTTCGCAGCGTTGGGCGCGTCGCTTTTCTGGGTGTTTGTGCCGAGGGTTGCGGCCGCCTGCGTGCTGACCTGGGCTTGTTCCAGAGTTTTCGCGCGAAGGGCCGCTCGGACCGCCGCCGGATGAGATATGATAGAGGAGGGGCGCACCTCGTCCCCCAGCAGTCCAAGCAACCATGGCCACGTTAACTCACACACCCATCCGCCGGAAGAAACGGATCCGGCTGCCGGCCGGTTTCCTCTTCATCGTGCCGTCGCTCGTTCACCTCATCGTCTTCCTCGTCATACCCATCTTCTTCGCGCTCTACCTCAGCTTCCACAAGTGGGACGTGCTGAAGCCGAACAAGCCGTTCATCGGGATGGCGAATTACGAGCGCGTGGCCGCCGACCCGTATTTCTGGAACGCGATGTGGAATTCGGCGCGGTATGCGCTGTTCAGCGTTCCGCTGGGGATGGCCGCCGCCCTTGCCGTAGCCATCCTGGTGAACCAGAAGTTGAAGGGCGTGCAGATCTTCCGCACCATCTACTACCTGCCGGCCATCTCCAGCGGCGCGGCGATCTCGATGGTCTGGATGTGGGTGTACTGGCCGGAGCGCGGCCTGATGAGCTGGGCGCTCAACGCATTGCGAGTTCCGGGCGGCGGTCAGGTCGACTGGCTCAACGATCCGCACTGGGCGATGCCCGCGCTGATTCTGATGAGCATCTGGACTGCCCTAGGCCCCCGCATGATCCTGTATCTCGCCGGACTGCAGGGCATCCCGGCCGCGCTCTACGAGGCCGCCGAAG
The DNA here is from genome assembly GCA_036504095.1 of Armatimonadota bacterium. Taxonomy (NCBI): domain Bacteria; kingdom Bacillati; phylum Armatimonadota; species Armatimonadota bacterium. Next base: position 955 of record DASXVS010000032.1, read on the forward strand.
TGGACGGGGCCGGCAAGTGGGGCGCGTTCAAGAGCATCACGCTGCCGCTTCTGATGCCCACAACCCTTTTCGTGCTGGTGACGAGCAGCATCGGCGCGTTCCAGGTATTCACGCCGGTCTACATGATGACCAAGGGCGGACCACTGCGGACGACGGACGTGGTCGGCTACCACATCTATACCGAAGCGTGGCGCCAGTTCCGGATGGGCCGCGCCAGCGCGCAGAGCTACGTCCTGTTTCTGGTGATCCTCGCAGTGACCATCATCCAGTTCAAACTCGTGAACCGCCGGATGGAGGACTACGGTGGATAGAGGCCAGGGGTCAGGTGCCGGGGGCCAGGTGCCGGCAACCGGAACCGGTGCCGAGATCACTTCGGCTCCCCTCCCTCCCAAGGAGGTGCTGGGCGTGGTTGACGGCGGACCGGGAGAAAACGGCAAGCAGCGCGGGCTGAAAGGCGCCGGGGCCGTCTCGGCCACGGTGTCCTACATCTTGATGGTGGCGCTGGCCGTGTGTATGATCGCGCCGTTCGTCTGGATGGTCATCACCAGCCTGCACCCTTCCAAAGGCGTCCTCCCGGACCCTAGCCACCTTTTCCCGAATAGGTGGCACTGGGAGAACTACTGGACCGTCCTCACGATGCCGGACACGCCCATCGCGCGCTACTTCTTCAACACCACGTTCGTCTGCATCAGCGTGGTGGCCGGCAGCCTGCTGTTCAACTCCATGGCGGCCTATGGCTTCGCCCGCACGGAGTTCAAGGGGCGCGATCTCCTGTTCTACGCGTTCCTGGCGACCATGATGGTCCCCGGCGCGGTCACGATGATCCCCGTGTTTCTGATCGTGCGTTCGCTGGGCTGGCTGGACACCTACTACGCGCTGATTGTGCCCGGCCTGAGCAGCGCGTTCGGCATCTTCCTGCTGCGGCAGTTCTTCATGACGCTGCCGAAGGAACTGGACGACGCCGCGCGCCTGGACGGTTGCAGCGAGGCCGCCATCTACTGGCGCATCGCCCTGCCGCTCTCCGGCCCCGCTCTGGCCACATTGGCCGCCTTCACCTTCATCGGCACGTGGACCGACTTCTTCGGCCCCCTCATTTACACCAGTTCCACCAGCATGCACACGCTGGAGGTCGGCCTGGCGGTCTTCAAGGACGCGTTCGGCGGCAGTAACTGGCCGCTCCAGATGACGGCCGCCGTGATCGTGCTTATCCCGTGCCTGTTGATCTTCCTGTTCACCCAGCGCTTCTTCGTGAAAGGGATCACCATGACGGGCTTGAAAGGCTGACGAGCCTTCTGCGACGCGCGATCCGGCAACAGGTCGGGCAAACGGCCCGGCAGCCACCCCGGAGCCGTCAGCCGGCCGCCCGCAGATCAGCCCCCAAACGCTTCGCCCGCCCGGGCGCAAGCGTGAGGTCAACGGTCTTCTGCCCGTAACGCACCCTGCATTTGCGTCCGGTCGAGCTTCGCACGGTCGCCGTCATAAGCCGGTTGGCCTTCCACTCCATATCCACCGTGAACCCGCCCCGCGCCCGTAGGCCCCTAACCCGGCCGTCCGGCCACGCTTTTGGCAGCGCCGGCAGGAGGTGCACCTCGCCGGCGTGGCTTTGCAGCAGCATCTCGCACATGCCCGCCGTGATCCCGAAGTTGCCGTCAAGCTGCATCGGCGGATGGACACCGAAGAGGTTCGGCAGCGTGTTGTACGTGAACAAGTTGCGGATCATCGCGTAGGCCTTCTCCCCGTCGCGCAATCGCGCCAAGAGATTGCAGCGCCACGCCCATACCCACTCGCGGCGACTGTCTCCCGAGGTGCCTCGGGCCTCGAGCGAGACAGCGGCGGCCCTGGCGAGGGCCGGGGTGCCCGTGACCGAGATCTGGCTGCCCGGGTGGACGGCGAAAAGATGCGACGTGTGCCGGTGGTCATCCTTGGGATCATCCCGATCGACCATCCACTCCTGCAACTGCCCCCACTTGCCGATCTTCGGGGCGGCCAGCTTGTTCCGCATGGCGGCCAGGCGGGCGCGGAACGCGCGGTCAACGCCCAGGTCATCGGCCATCTTGCCGGTGAACGTGAAGAGCTCCCACACGATCTGCTGGTCGTGGGACACTCCGTCCTCGCGCGGCCCGTGCTCCGGCGACCATCCATCGGGCACCACCAGCGTCCCGTCAGGCAGCGCCTTGAGCCGGTCCGCCCAGAACTCGCACACTTCCTTCGCCATCGGATAGGCGACGTCCCGCAGGTAGGCTTTGTCGCCACTGAAGGCGTAGTGCTCCCAGAAATGGAGAGCGTACCACGCGCTCGACGGCAGATTCCATTCCCAGCCCATCCCGCCGAAGATGTTGTGCGAGGTTCGCAGCGTCCACCCCCGTACGTCGCCAAACGCCGCGCGCGTAGCCTTCCGGCTCGGCTCACGCTCGGCCATCACCATGTCGAAAAAGGGCAGCGCGCATTCAGCGAGGTTGGCCGGTTCGGCCGGCCAGTAGTTCATCTGGACGTTGATGTTGGAGTGGTAGTCGGAACTCCAGGCCGGCTTGTTGCTGTCGTTCCACAGGCCCTGGAGGTTGGCCGGCAGGCCCGGCCGCCGTGAGCACGAGATGAGGAGGTACCGTCCCATCTGAAACAAGGTCGCTTCAAGCTCGGGGTCGGCGCCGCCCTTGCCGTAGTCCCGGATGCGCCGGTCGGTCGTGTGCGCGCGTACGGCAGGGTCCGTTGCGCCCAGAGACAGGTCAACGCGCCCGAACAGCTTTCGGTAATCGTTGAGATGGCGGTTAAGAAGGGCTTCGTACGGCCGTTTGGCCGCATCCGCTACTTGCTTGCGGATACGGGGACCGGGGTCCGGTCCGCGCCAGCCCCGAGCGTAGTCCATCACATAATTCGTGCCCGCGCCAAGCAGAACGACGACTTCATCGCAACCGCGGCACTCGATCGCATCGGCCGCTGCCCGCACCGTGCCTCCCTTCGCCACGATACGGGCGCGCGCCTCGTACGCCAGGCCGTTGTCCAACTTGCCTGCAAAGCGTATCTCGCGTCCCGCTACGGACGACTTCTCGCCATGCGCGCCCTGCAACCGGAAGGTCGCGGATACGGAACCGGGGCGGCTGGCGGTGAGGCGCAGCACGATAGCTCCGTCGGGATGGCTGGCAAACATCGTCCGGCGCTGCTTCACGCCGCGCCGGAGGAACGTCACTTCGTGAATGCCCTCGCTCAGGTCGAGCGAACGCGAATAGCCCGCCGGCGAATCGCCTGTTTCGCCCGGCGTGTCAATTAGAAGGTCGCCGAAGTTCTGGTAGGCGCCCATGGTGTCGTAGTTCCCGGACGGGTTCTCATCGCCGGTCCACAGGCTGTCCTCGTTGAACTGGATGCGCTCGTGATCGATGCCGCCGAAGACCATGCAGCCGAGGCGCCCGTTTCCGAGGGGCAGGGCTTCGGATGCCCACTGCTCCGCCGGTTTGTCATATCTCAGCACGTATCTGCCTCCGGAAGCCGGCGTCTTCCCGAAGGCATCGCCCCCGGTAAGGACGACCAGCGCGATCACCAACCACGAATTCACGGTTTTCATCGATAAGCCTCCGTCACGGCCTCTGCCGGATGTGCCGAGAACAAGATGAGTCCAGCTAACAGCCCTACCCTCGCGGCACGAGAGCCAGGGCCGTGATCATGAGGTTCGGGCCATTATCGCACGATGTCTGGAGCACAAGACGATCGTCGCGGCAGTCCTCCCGGGAGACGCCCAGCTTCACCCATTGGCCGTCACCTTTGTGTTCCCCGAGGTTGAACTTGCGGCCCTCGAACACAATGGTCCCGGTGCGCCCAAGGTTGTTCCAGTCACCGAAATGAACGTACAGATCGTACAGGTTGGCCTTAGGCGTCTGCACGATCACCTTCATGCCGGGGGATCCGTGCCACGCGGCCCCGCCTTCATCCCGCCACACGGCGTCGCATTGCACGGAGTAGGAGAACCCGCTTTCCTGCGCCTTCACTTCATCCACATCCGCGCTCCACGGCACGTCACCGTTGTCTGTATGCTTCGCCCCCGCATTAACATAGAGAACGGAGCCTTCGACTCCTGGCGGCGCCGAAATCGTCGCATCGCGGACCACAGGGAAGAGGGCCGTCAGAGCATCGTCGCCGATCATCTGCTTCGGCGCGAACAACGGGGTTGCCATGTACCTGAGCACGCTCGACCGCAATTGCCGCGCTGCCGGACGGGACGCAAGGTTGCTCGCGATATCATAACCGCAGACGACCAACCGGCCCCCCTCGCGCGTCCGCAACTCGAACAGGCTCCCGAGTTTGTCGTTGAAGTGGAAATCGCTGATGGGCTGCACGATCGGTTTGTAGGCCGCCGGCATACTATTCAACACGAAGCCGCGTCCGCCGCGGCAGAGATCCTGCCACTGCCAGTCCAGCGATCGATCCGTGGGGAACGCCGCAAGGGCAGGGTGCCCGGCGTGAACCAGGGCGCCGAGGGTTTCGCTCCAGGGGAAGTACGATGCCGACCAGTAGGCAGGCTTCCAGTTGGCCAGTTGCGCGTTCCGGCGGTCGCCCAATCTATTCGCAATCAGGAGCACCTTGCGACCGGCCTTCAGGGCCGGCACGGCTTCGCCAAGCGTCTGGCAGACAAGTACGTCGGACGGCTCGGCGGGGACGCCCTTCGGGAACACCCACAGATCCCAGTCATTCGCCGCATTGGCGCCCTTCAGTGAGACTTCGAGGCGAACGCGGCAAGGCGCAACGCATCCTGTCAGCGGTACGGCGAAACTGCCCAGGTCGGTGACGCCGCCGGTCGGCACGTCTTTCGCCGTCAAGCGACCCGACGCCAGGACCCGGCCCCCCGAGCTCAGGAGGCGCCACTCCGGGACGACGTGGCGCAGGGCTCCTGCGCCATAGTGGGAGACGACCAATCTGCCTGTTACCGTCTCGCCTTCTGTGTACACGTACCTGGGGAGCCGCGCGAGGGGCACGGTTGGCCCGCACCAGCGGTTGAACCGCTCCGGGGTCACGATGCCTTTGGAGTCGTAGAACGAGTCCAGCCAGCCGACCAGCGCCTCTCCCTGCCCGCTGAAGTCCTGCATGCTCAGCAGGTCGAATCCGCTGCACGAAGGCGTTCGGAGGTGGCTCTCGATCTCGTCCTTGTACAGGCGCATTGCCAGGGCGCCTGAGGCGGCCCGAAACTCCTTGTCCTGCTCGGCCACCCCGTTCCGACGCGCTTGTGCCCTGAACCCCTCCAGGTTGCGGGCGCGAACGACACCCGTGTACTTGGCTATCTCACTCCACGCGGGGTAGGTGGGCCACTGGCCCACTTCATGCGCGATGATCGGAACCGGCGCTCTGGAATACAGTGCTTCGTAGTCCCAGTCGTTGTACGGGTCCACGCGGTCCCGCACCCACCCGATGTCGGGGACGGCATGCGTAACGCTGAAGTCGCAGAAAGGCGAAATCTGGCGTGCGGTCGTCACGGCGTAAAGATGCCGCGGGTCGTGCTGTTTCTCCTCGTGTATCCACTGCCCGGCAATCGGGATGTCGATGCTTCCCAGTTCGTTCCCGATGCAGAACATGAGGAACGAGGGGTGGTTGCCATATGCGTCTACCACGCGACTTATCTCGGCGCGTGCGTAGGCATCCACGGTGCCGGGGTGCTTTAGAAGTTTTGGCGGGAACTCTCTGGACATGTTCTCCATCGGCCCCGGTGTGTCCTTGCCGATGTGGCGCTGTGTCCAGATGACTTCGCACTCGATGTAGATGCCCATTTCGTCCGCGGCCTGAAAGGCGGCCTCCGGGGGCGTCCAGGAGTGGAACCGGACATGATTCAACCCGTGGGCGCGGTAGATCCGGAAGATGCGCTTCCACGGTCCCACGGTGGTCGCGGGATAACCCGTCAACGGGAAGTGAACGCAGTCCAGGTTTCCGCGAAGGAAGATCGTGCGGCCGTTAACGGCGATGTGCCGGCCATTGCGGGCGACGGTGCGGAAACCGACGGGAACGGTGCTGACTTCCGATTCGCCCTTGACCGCAACCTCGAGGCTGTAAAGAGTGGGCGAAAACTCGTCCCATAGCCTCGGTGCGCGGGGGAGGGCGAGGGACGCGCGCACAATTCGCCCGCCGGGCGATACAGTGAACGGCATCGTGCCGGACGCGAAGGCTCTCCCGCTTCTTCGCTCCCGAAGCGCGTATCGCAAGGCGCCGTTGCGGGGCCGCCGCGAGTTGTTAGTCAGCGACGCCTCGATGGAAACGCGATGCCGGGCGGCATCGGGGAACGCGCGGACCATGCCCAACTCGACCGTCTCGTGGGCGCGCAACTCAAGCCGGCCCACCGCCCCGTTCCAGATGGTCTGCGTCTGCTCGGTGTAACTGTGCCCCATGTTGGAGATTGGGTGGATGGGGAGGTTACTGATGCGCAGCGTCAGGGTGTGGCGACCGGGTTTGAGCACACCGAGCCGGTGGACGTGAGGCGTGTTTAGTGAGTCCAGAGCGGAGACGCGGCGACCGTCCAACCACGCGGTGCTCTCCCATATGACGCGTTCCAGGTACAGGTCAACGGGCTTCCCGCTCCACGCGGCGGGGACGACGACGTCCCGCTGATACCACGCCGGTCCGTAGTACTTGTGGACGCGGGTGAGGACGCCGTGGTCCGAACCCACGGTGCGGGGTCCGTATCCGGCCTCGTCCGTGGTTCCCGGCAGATGTATCGTCCCCGGCAATCTGGTGTTGTACCAGTGCTTAGCCAGGCCATACCCGCCGGGATCGAGACTGAAACGCCACGCGCCGGCGAGCGGCATGCTCAGCTTCGAAGATGAAGCCCCGGACGCGCCGGCGGCGATTGACGCCATCGACGATGCAAGGAGGCAGCAGACGCGCCAGGCAGACGTTTTCATCGGGGTTGTCCCTTCACGTGCGCGGTCAACGCCGCGACAGAGCATCAGGGCTGCTTCGCGGCAGAATCATCGCCGTAGAGCCAGGCCAGAGGGAATGAAGTCACCTGCGTGGTCTCCAGCCCGCCGGTGCAGCAGTACGCCAGCAGGACCCGCCCGTTCACAAATGAGATCGCGGTGTAGCAATATGTGCCCGTGGGATCGCCTTCCAGTACGCGGCGGCGCTCCCAGGTCCTCCCGTCATTACGGGAAATCGCCGTGGTCAACGGCGTACGCGCCTGACCGGGGCCGGGATTGTCGTTCCAGACGAGGAGCAGATCGCCGGTCCGGGGTATGCGTTCGAACGAAGCCGGAGAACGCGGGGACCGTATGGAGGTGGGGACGGCAGGGCTCCACGTGTTGCCACGATCCCACGAGTAGGACACGTACTGGAAGCCGATGTCCGTGCGGCACAGCATCATGAGGCGGCCGTCACGGAGCTGCACCACACCGGGCTCCTGGAGCCCTGTCCCGTCCTTCGGGCGGTCGGTCAGTTCGAGGACCGTACGGCTTCTCTGCCAGGATCGGCCACCGTCGTCGGAGAGATAGCACATGGCGCGGCCTCGTGAAATGAAACGGCCGTTGCGGCCTTTGTGCAGCGCCACCGGAAGCAGTATCCGCCCGCTGGGCAGGATCACCACCCGGTCGTTGTTCATCACGTAGTACGCGACCTCATCCGTGATGCACTCTACAGGTTCGGCCCAGGTCGTACCTTCGTCCTTCGACCGGCGCAGAAGAGGGCGGCAGTCGGAATCGCTGTTCTTGCGGAGGTAGAAGAGCCCGATGTCACCGCCGGGGAGGCGGCGGAGCGAGACGGACATGATGTTGTTCAGCGGCCCATTGGGGCGGCCCGCTGAAACGACAATTTCATCCTTCCCCGACCAGGAGCGGCCGCCGTCGTCCGAATATCGGGACGCCAGACATGCCGCGTCGTCATCGCCTCTTCCGCCCGTGAACCGTGAGTAGACGAAGAGGATGCGGCCGCTCTTAAGGCGGACGAAGTCGCCCTCGCTGTTGCGCGGATTGCCGGGACCGGGTGGCAGGAGAGCCGTCCGCTGAACGCCGTCAGAAGACGTCTTGCCGGCCACTCGTTGTGCGCTGGAAGGCATGGGAAGCGCCATCGGCTCCAGCAGCAATAACACAGAAACCCATCTCAGCCGTAAGCAAGCGAACGCCATGGAACTGCCCGTTTCACTCTCGTCGTGTGCGCAGTAAGACCAACGGGCGCTCGCCACCGAGGGAGCGCAGCGGGTCGCCTCGCGACCGTCAGCGGAGCTCCCATTTCAGGTACTGGGCATCAGGATCGTACAGAACTCTGTCGCCGGGAACGGATCGGACGTGACCATCCGTGAACAGCACGTCGGTCACCCCGCCGATCAGCGTCGTTCCGTAGTTGGTGGTCTTGCTCTGGTGGCGGAAGCGGGCCTGGCCTATGCGTCCCGGCCAGACGTTCGCGCTCTTTATCGAACTGCCCAGCAGGTCCACCCAGGTAGCTTCGGTCATCCACAGGGTTTGGCCCGGGTTCCTGACGTCTGTTTCCTTGGGAACGGTGCGCTGCCAGTTGTCATTGAGGCCGCCTCCACTGGTGATGAGGTTCATGCCGTAGCTGGACTCCTGCGGCCATTCCTTCTGCTGTACGGCCGTCAGAGCGGGCGAAGCGGTCCACAACCACAGGCAGTCGGGGTTGTTCGCGTTGTTCTGGTCGTAACTGTGGCCATGCGTGTTTGCATACCATTTCGACGCGGACGGGCAGTAGAACAGCTCGTGGCTTTTCACGTAAGGCCGGAGGATATAGACAAAAGAACCGCCTGTGAACCCCGGGAACCCCGCGGCGGGCATGAATCGATTGTCGTAATCGTCCTGATACTGGCGAAGCGCGAGGCCCATTTGCTTGAGGTTGCTGATGCACGTCGTCTGCTGTGCCTTTTTCCGGGCCTGGGCGAAGACCGGGAACAGGATGGCGGCAAGGATGGCGATTATGGCGATGACGACCAGAAGCTCGATCAGTGTGAAAGCAGATCGCTTGCGGATCATAATAAGTGCTCTCCCCTTCAGACGGTGATGAAGTTGGGCGGAAACTGACGGCCGCCGCCCGTCGACAATGTGCAGGTCATTGGAACGCCGCACGCACAAAAACAAAAGTCGTTCGCCGGGGTGCGTCTCGCCGGTTTTCCTCGAAAAGCGGTGGCGCCACCCGCTGGATTAAAACATTATACAGTTATTCTGGCTCCATGCTATCATATTTTTCGGCGGGATGCGAGAGGAATTTTCGAAGCGCCCGATACAAGCGCACCGCCGTCCTTCGGATGTCCCATCGTGTGCCAGACAAAGGAAGCCTCCCCATGCTACATCGTGTTCGCCTCATCGTCCGGTTGGCCGCTATCAGTATGATACCATCTTCCTCGATTTCAGCGGCCGTCGAACCGCCGCGTCCCGTCTCCCCGATTCCGAGTCCTCCCCAGCTCGCCTGGCAGCGCATGGAGACGAATCTGTTCGTGCACTTTACGGTGAATACCTTTACCGACCGGGAATGGGGGGACGGAACGGAGCCCGAAAGCGTCTTCAATCCCACCCGCCTGGACGCGCGGCAGTGGGCGCGCGCCGCCAAAGCGGGCGGATTCCGCATGGTCGTCCTCACCGCAAAGCACCACGATGGATTCTGCCTGTGGCCAAGCCGATACACCGAACATTCCGTGAAGAACAGCCCGTGGAAGGGCGGCAAGGGTGATGTTGTGGGGGATCTGGCTCAGGCCTGCCGCCTGGAAGGCTTGAAATTGGGCCTCTACCTTTCCCCGTGGGACCGTCACGAGAGCACCTACGGCGATTCCCCCCGGTACAACGCATATTACCGTCACCAATTGACGGAGTTGCTCTCGGATTACGGCCCGATCTCGGAGATCTGGTTCGATGGCGCGTGCGGCGAAGGGCCGAACGGCAAGCGGCAGGAATACGACTGGAAGAGCTATATCGCCCTGATCCGCAGGCTTCAGCCGAACGCCGTGGTGTTCTCGGATGCGGGTCCCGATATCCGCTGGATCGGCAACGAGCAAGGCCTTGCCGGCGATCCGAACTGGGCCCCGGTCGATCCGGCCCGGGTACCCTCACCGGGGATTTCGGGCAGCGATACCACGGACGCCCTGCAGCACGGCGACAAGAACGGCACGACGTGGCGCCCCGGAGAGTGCGACGTTTCGATCCGGCCCGGCTGGTTCTGGCACAAGCAGGAAGACACACGTTTGCGTTCCGTCGAAAACCTGGTGGACCTCTACTTTGGTTCCGTTGGTCGCAACTCGGTCCTCCTGCTCAACGTCCCGGCCAACCAAGCCGGTCTCCTGGGTGACCTAGACGTTCAACGCCTGAAGGGTTTCCGCGCCCGGCTGGATGCCATTTTCCGCACCGACGTTGCGCGCGGCAAGCCGGCGAAAGCGAGCAACACCCGCGGCGGATCGGCTTTCTACAGCGCCGGAAAAGCCCTCGATGGCAGCGACGCCACGTACTGGGCCACCGACGACGGGATCACGTCCGGTTGGATGGAGATCGACCTTGGGAAGCCAACGCGCTTCAACGTCGCAAGCCTCCAGGAGTTCGTGTCGCTCGGCCAACGGGTGGAAGCGTACCACATCGAGTTTCTGGACGGCGGTACCTGGCGTCCGATAATCAGTGGCACGACCATCGGTCTCAAGAAACTGGACCGGTTTCCTGCGGTAACCGCGCGAAGGGTCCGCCTGGTCATAGACCGCGCCCGCGCCTGTCCCACAATCCAGGCGTTCGGCCTGTTCAACGACAAGAGCCGATAGGGCGCATCGATCCGGGAGCGGGAGGCATCGTTATGCCCCCCATTTGGTCGGGGGGTGGTGAATTTGGTCCGCCGGAGGCTTTCACATCGCGGAAAAATCGTGTATACTCTACAAAAAGCCAAATAACAGTATACACATTATATACAATTGCTCTTTGCCGCGACGGCGCCCCGGGCAAGGCTCACCCATGAAGGAATTGCCATGCAGTCATCAAGAATCCATCCGGCCATTTTGGGAATGGCTATGATCGCCCCGCTGTGCGCGCCTTTGGCCGCCCCCTGTGCGGAATCCGGAGCGCTCCTTCCCGGCCCCGCGCCGGGCCGCGCCGCGGCGATGGTCTCCGGCAGCACCTTCACCCTGTCCAACAAGGCCATTGAGGCGAGATGGACGGTGGAAAACGGCTCCCTCCGTCCGCTCACGCTGTTGAACTCCCGGGACGGTTCGGCGCTGCCCGCATCGCCCGAGGTGTTTTCGTTGGTGCTGAAGGACGGGACCGTGGTCAAGGCCTCCTCCCTGAGCGTCAGCGCGGAGCCGGCCGCTGCGCCCCTTAGAGCCAATCGCAACGCTTCCCGGCTGTCCGAGCGTTTCGGGGGCCGCGAAATTACCGTCGGCCTGCGGGACAAAGCCCGCGGGATCGACTTCACGTGGCGTGGCATCCTCCGCGATGGATCGAACTATTTGCGCCAGGAAGTCTCGGTTCGCCCGACTCAGGGGGATCTCGCCCTCACGAACCTTACCCTCGTGGATGGCGATTTCCCTGGGGCCAAGGTGGTCGGGACGGTGGGAGGGTCGCCGGTGGTCGCCGGCAGCCTGTTCATCGGGCTCGAACACCCGATGTCCGCGAGCCTGGTGAAGGACGGTCATACGACGTGCTCCCTCCCGAAAGATCTGCCCGTAAAGTCAGGGCAGTCGTTCACGGCTTCATCGGTCGTCCTCCTGGCGCCGGAGGGCCAGATGCGCCGCGCGGTGAACTACTACCTCGAACGCGAACGCGCCCATCCTTATAGAACGTTTCTGCACTACAACTCCTTCTACGACATCGGCTATTTCAACATGTTCGGCGAGAAGGAAGCGCTGGATGTCGTCAACGTGTTCGGACACGAACTGCACGAAAAGCGCGGTGTCACGCTGGACTCCTACCTCTTCGACGACGGCTGGGACGATCCCAACTCCCTCTGGGGATTCAACAGCGGGTTTCCCCAGGGATTCACGCCGGTTCGCCAGGCCACCCGGAAATACGGCGCCGGCACGGGCGTATGGGTGTCTCCGTGGGGTGGCTATGGCAAACCCCACGACGAACGCGTGAAGTTCGGGAAGGCGAACGGCTTCGAAACGAACGCGGATGGCTTCTCGCTTTCCGGCCCGACGTACTACAAACGTTTTCGCGACATGTGCCTGAATATGATCCGGGAATACGGGGTCAACCAGTTCAAGATTGACGGCACCGGCGATACGGCGTCCGTCACTCCCGGAAGCGAGTTCGCCAGTGATTTTGAAGCCGCGATCCACCTCATCAGCGAAATGCGCACAGAGAAGCCGGACATCTTCGTGAACATCACTACCGGAACGTGGCCCAGCCCGTTCTGGCTCGTTTACGCCGACACGATCTGGCGCGGCGGATGGGATGACAGCACCATCGGCGTCGGCTCAAATCGCCAGCAATGGATCACCTATCGAGATGCCGACACCTATGAGCGAATCGTTCAGGGCGGCCCGCTGTTCCCGCTAACCTCACTGATGCTCCACGGCATCATTTACGCCAAGCACAATGGCAAGCTGAGAACCGATCGGGGCCGGGATTTTGCCGATGAAGTTCACTCCTACTTCGGCACAGGCACCCAGTTGCAGGAGATGTACATCACACCGGCGCTGCTGAGGCCGGAGGATTGGGACGTGCTTGCCGAGTCGGCGAAATGGTCCCGCGCGAACGCGGACGTCCTGGTCGATACCCATTGGGTGGGCGGCGACCCCGCCAAACTGCAGGTGTATGGATGGGCGTCCTGGACTCCGCACAAAGCGGTGCTGACACTCCGCAATCCCAGTGACAAACCGCAGGAGTTTGCGCTGGATGTCTCGAAGGCATTCGAACTGCCGAACGGAGCGCCCGCGGTTTACTCCGGCCGGAGCCCGTGGGCCGCGGATGCGGAGAAGGAACCGATTGTGCTGCGGGCCGGAGAGCCACACGCGTTCCTGCTGGCTCCGTTCCAGGTCGTGAACCTAGATATCGTGCCAAGTCGGTAGCCCGGGCCGAGGGGATCACGGGCGGGGGTTTCGGGCCGCGCAACGCGATTATCGGCACCCCGGGACGAAATAAGCAAGCAATCTTGGATGGACTTGACAGAAGAGGCGAAAATCGAGTATAAAGTGGATACACTTTTGACATTCCAATGGTCGTGGTTCACGCCTCCCCTAACCACGTGCCGCCGGCGGATCAGCGGTCCGGCTTGGAGCACATACCTGATGGTAATCCACGAACGCGCGCGCAAAGGTACCTTTTCGAGTGAAATGCTGGCGGTTGCCGCCATCATCACCAGTCCGACAGCCATTCTGACCCCGGCCCTCGCAAGCGCGCAAAGAATGGCGCAGCACTCAACCTGCCTCAACAACCGGCGCCAGATTGGCATGGCGCCGGCCAATCATACCGACGACCAAGAGGGGCGGCATCCACCTGCCGCCGGCCATCCCGGTAACGCGGGAGTTGGGAGGGCCTCCGGGACAACCGGAATCGTATCCCGACTTTCACCCGCGACAAAGAGCCAACCCGCGACATCGCGGCCCGCGCCGTACGATGGGTCGATCCCATCGGCGACGATCCGCGCAGCGGAAGGGCCTGCAAGGCCCTCACATCAACCTGTTCTTCTATTCCTGTAATCCGGCTGGTCTCGCGCGCTGAATCAGGCGTGGAGGCCTGCCTTCTTTACTCATTGCGCACGTAGTGCGCCATTTCTGGAGGTCCTGTATGACCTGTTCAAAAATCGCGGCGCGGATCGGCTTCGCGGCGCTGGCCTGCATGGTCAGCCTGGCGATTGCTCCGCGCGCCTCGGCCCAATGGGCCGACCAGCGGTACGCAAACCGCGTGCCCATTACTGTAAGCAACTACAGTTCGCACGCTTTCGCGAGTGGTGAGTTGGTCACCGCCACGCTGCCGGCCAGCGTGCTCACCGGCGTCCGTTCGGACGGCGCCGACGTTGCCCTCTACCAGGGCGCCACAGCCGTGCCCGTTAAGCTGCTGCCCATGGGCGGCTCTTTGAAAGCCATCCTGCCGCTCCAGGGCGCCCTTGCGGCGTTAGGACCGTGGAGCGTCACGGAGAACCTCTCCGCCGGCTCGACAGGATACACCAACCTGCCGGCCGGGACGGTGGTTACGCCGACGAACATCAACGGCGATGACGGCGGATCAACGATGACGCTGCCGTTCGATTTCCGGTTTGGGCAGGCTCCCCCCACGAGGAGCGTCTTCTTCAGCATCGACGGTTATCTGGTCCCGGGTTCAGCCCAGCCCACCAGCCTCTACGGCCGTGGCAACGCGAACACCCCGGGCATCTACCCTTTCACTTCTGACTACACCGTGAGCGCCACCGGCGGCCCCGCCGGCGCGAACATGTACTTCTTCGCGGACGCAACGAAGGCTGTGTTCCGCTGGGAGGTTGCGGAGTCCGGGCAGAGCACTGTCATCGCGAAATTCGCGGTCATCCTCTACCCGAACGGCGATATCAGGTTCGTTTACAGTGACACGGTGCATCCAACCTCCTCGGCGACGGGCGGCCCCGGTGGATACGCCGAGATGTCATACGGAGTGGAGGGCGATACAAGCGGAACCGGGATCATCCACTTCCCGACTGACATGTATCCGGATTCCGCCGATCTCAGCAACCATGCCGACATCGCGTATACGCAGACCCTCCCGGTTCCACCTGCCCAGACCTTCAGCCTCTACTATAACGGCCCGTCCGTATCGACCGGACCCACGGCTCCGGCCTCGGTGCAGTCTTGGGATTTCAGCGACGGCCAGAAACACAGTTGGCGCAGCCATCAGGACCTCGTGAACAACGCGGACTGCAAGATCGTGACGGATGTTGACGGCGTCAGCTCATTGTATATGGACGCGTCCGACCCGAACGATGAGGACCCGACCACCGGGAATCATCCCTGGTTCTCACCCAGCAACATGACCCCGCTCGGCGATCAAACCGTGTATTGGAAAGCGCGCCGGCCCGACTGGGACTACGCCTGCTTCCCCGCAATGCGATTCAACCCGGTTACACTCACCGACTCCAATAGTCTGAGCTACCTCTCCCTGGCGCCGGGGACTTCCTCCGTTGGGTTCCAGTTCGGTGAGAACTACAGCGCCGGCGGTTTCCTGACGGCCGAATATTACACGCCGGCCGATACGCCATATACGAACGGCCGCACACCGGCGCTGCCCCACCAGTTCACCAATCACACATGGACGCCGAACCCGGTTGATACCGACAAGTGGCAGTTCTTTGTCACGTCATGCTGGGATACCGGCGGTGCTACGATGCTGGGCGGCAAGGGTTGGCAGGTGCCTCCGTCCAATCCGACCCTTGCGTCCGACCCGGCCGTCGGCGGCTATACGATGACCTGGGATTCCGCTTCGGATTCGACCGTTGTCGCTCAGCCGGTGCCTCCTGGCATCATCGCGTGGATGCATCACAGCAACAGCGCGTTCCTCAAATGGGTCTGCGCCGTGCCGGGCGGGTTTGCCGAGCGCGTCGCGACCAGCTTGGCAGCGGCAGAAACCGCGCCCGCGCCGGGACCCGGGATGGCCGTGATCCAGGGCGTGGCGTATGACGACTCAGTCGGCGTCACCGCGCCGATTGCCGGCATCACGCTGACGCTCAAGGACGCCGCGAACAACGTCCTCGCGACATCCGTAACCGACTCAACCGGCCGCTATCGCTACGTGGTCGCTGCAACCGCCACACCGGCCACCGTTACCATCTCCGGTGTCAAGCCCGGCTCCAAGGGATCGGCCACCCAGTCAGTGGTTGAGAACACCGTCTACACGGTGAATGTGCCGATCGCATTCGGCTCTCGCGCCACCGGCATCGTCTACGATACCCAGACCAACGGCGGCGTGGTAGGCGCCACCGTCAACCTGCTCACACCCGGCACGTCCACCGTTGTCTTCACTACGACCACGGACTCCGCCGGACGCTACGGCCTGGACATGGACGCCGCTGGGACATACGACGTCGCTGTCATCGCCGGCAGTTACACGCCGCAGACCGTGACCGGCGTAACGTTCCCCCTCCGAACGGTTGTTACCAAGGACTTCGGACTCGTCGCTCCGGAACTGCTCGCGAACGGCGGATTTGAAACCGAAGCGCCCGTCGTAGACCCCGCCGGCTACCCCGGCGCGATGCGGCCGGCCGGTTTCACCACGTGGGACCAGCAGGCAACCGCGGTTACCGCGCCCATCTCCAACGACGTCGCCCTGCTGAATGATGCGATCGACACCACGGAGACCTTCTACCTGAACAGCGCCGCGCTCGCACGCACCGGAACGCACTGCGTGGCGATCAAGCGCACGAAGGCCCCCGACGGAACCGTCATCGGCAGCACCAGTGTGCAATGGATGTGCGACACCGGCGGCCTCATTCCCACTTCGCCCAACCAGCGGTACCGTGTCTCCCTATGGGCGAAAGGCATCCCGGGTATGTATGTCCGGGCGCGCGTACGCTTCCATACCACCAACATCTCTGCCAGCACCGCGGGTGTAGTGTTCACCGGCACCGACACGACGTTCAACGCCGACCGCACGGGCGGCAGATGGCAGCAATTCAGCGCGATCATCACAGCCCCGTCCGCCGCCGCGTTCATGAACGTCCGCTTCTACGGCAACTACACCGGCAAAGGCACCGCGCCGCAGGTGGTTTACTTCGACGACGTTTCCGTGAAGGCGATCTCTCCGCGAACCATCACCGGCACCGTCGTGGACGGCTCCGGGACAGGGGTTGGCGGCATTGTCGTCGGCGCCAACCTGGGCCGCCCCGGCATGACTGAACCCGCCGTCTCCACCGCATCATCCTCAGCGGCAGGTTCCGTCGGCGCCTTCACCCTCAACCTTTGGGACAAGGGCGCATTCAGCCTCCAGACCTACAAGCCGAACTTCATCGCCGGCGCCCAGACGATGCTGAACACGGCCACTTCCTACACCCCGGCTACGCCTGTCACGCTGACTGCGCCGGCAACCCCGGCGATCGACGTTGCTGTGGCGGCCAAAGTAAGCTCCACCGATGCCCTTGGTGAAGCGCCGGAAGCCTTCCTCTCCGTCGCGGACATCCTCGGATTCGACGGTTCCAACGTCAACCGTGGCGGCGGCCAGTGGTCGCAATGGCGAACGATCAACCCGATTGACACCACGTCCCAGTTGCCCATCACCATCACGGCGGACCTGGGAAGAGCCTACACCACATCGCAGCTCACATGGGTATGGGCGTGGTCCGGCGGCGGACCCCAGTCCTATGACGTTCTGACATCCGAAGATGGGTCTACCTACACGCTGGCGTACCAGGCCGTTGGCACCGGCAGCCTCGGGTACACAGACAGCAACGGCAACACCCACTCCGCCATCACGCTGGCCACCCCGGTCAAACTGCGCTACGTTCGTATGATCCTGCGCAGTCTGGACAGGAATAATGACGCGAACATCGGCTTCTCCGAGTTCCGCGTTGACCTCCCGGCGGCCAACGTCACCGGCAAGGTGACCAAACTCGACGGCACCCCCATCAGCGGCGCGTTCGTCGGATTCCGAGGCGGTTCAGGCTCCATGGTGAGCCTCGGAACCACGGACGGAACCGGCGCATACAAGATCGCTCTGCCGACCAACAACATCGTTGGCCTGGTGGCCCACTACGTGCCGGATGGCGACAACGTGGTCGCCATCACCGACCCGCTCGACGCCCAGGCCAGTGCTTTCACAACCGCGGCGATACCGACAATCAAGGTCGCTGACCCCGTCACCAACCTCGTCCCGCTGAATACGCCGACCCATTCCGATCCGTCCATCGACGAAACCGCAAACCCCGCCACAGCCGGCTCGGATCACAACCTGACAACCCGATGGGGTACGGACCTGGGCGCACAGGTTCGACCGGGAGTTGGCAGCACCATGTCGTTTGTGTACGACCTCGGTACCCCGAAGACGTTCAACCAGGCGAACATAATCTGGGAATACGGCTTCGGAGGCTGGTACCTGATCGAGACATCGGCTGACGCCACCAACTGGACCACCATCCTGACCAATCACTCCAACTACAGCGGCTACACGCTTGGTGCGGGCAAGTTCGTTGACGTTCAGACCCTGCCGTTGACGACAGCGCAATATGTGCGCATCCACGTCGAGTGGAATGAAACGCAGTGGACGAGTATCTGGGAGCTCCAACTTGCGAACGTCACGGCTAATCCGCCGGTGCCGTTCACCCTCACCAAACAAGCCCTGAAGATCGCTGCCGGCCTTTTGAAGGCCGCCAGCACGGACATGACCCCGCTCAACGTGGTTACCACCGGCACGTCCGCCACCGTCATCGATATGGCGGATGTCGTCGCACTTGCCAAGCAGGCCAAGTAAACGAGCCTCGGCCACCCGGAGGGGCCCATCAGGGTCCCTCCGGGGAAGACGTGAAAACGCGCCGCCCGGTTGGGTGGCGCGTTTTCACGTCTGAAGCCTGCCGCGGGCGGCGCTCAGCGCGGCGGAATCCCGCAGGAGGCTCGAACGATCAGCGTGGGCTCCAGAACATGGTCGATCACATCCGGAACGCCGCCGTCGAGAAGCGACTGCAATGCCTCAATGGCGTATTGGCCCTGCTCCCTGCGGGGGTGGCGGACCGTAGTAAGCGCCGGCTCTATACTGGCGGCTTCGCCGATGTCATCGTAACCACAGATGGATAGATCGTGCGGGACGGCCACGCCGGTGCGCTTGCAGTGCGTCAACAGGTGCATCGCCAGATAGTCCGAGCTGCAGACGATGGCGGTCGGTCGCGACGCGAGCGACATCAAGGCGTCCATGGCCCGGGCGTGTTCGGCGGCATCCACCGGGTCCGTTTCGCGGATGAGAACCGGGTCAATGGGCAGGCGGTTCTGAGCCAGCCCGCGTCTGTATCCCAGCATGCGCGGCTCGAACCAGGCGGAGGTTGTCGGTCCCACATAAGCGATCCGCGTATGACCCATTTGGGCGAGATAGTTCGCCGCCAGAAAACCGCCCTGCTCCATGTCAACGCGTACGCAGGGGTGCCCTGGCGCGGGTGAGTTCACGAGCACGAAGGGAGCGTGGTGTTGCTGCGCGTAGCGTACACCCATCTCGTAATCCATCGGATTCAGGCCCACGATCAGATAGCCGGTATTCGGGGGCGGGGGTGGCAGGTTGTCGAAACCGTTGGTGGACACCTTTTCCACATTGCATCCCGCCTCGGTCGCCGCGACAGTGATTCCGGCAAGGATGTCATAGGTCTCGTGGTACCACTCGATCGGGGTTTTCTGCAGGTCCGCGCCGCCGATGAAGAGCACGCGCACGGACATGGTCGCGAGGCGCTTGATGGCAAACGTGCCCTGGCCGCGGCCGCGGCGCTTGATGATGAGGCCCTTGCGCTGAAGATCGGCCAGCGCGCGTCGCACGGTTGCGCTGCTGACGCCGTACATCACGCACAGGTCGGGCAGGGACGGCAGCCGATCCAGATACCGGATCTCTCCGGTATCGATCTTCCGCTCCAGATCATCGTAAACCATCTGATAAAGTGTTTCTGCGCCGCGCAGTTCAACCATTTTGACACATCCAGTTAATTCTGCATTCAGTTTAAGTGAAGTGCTAGGATGAAATCAACGAAATCGGTGGGAGCCCCTGCGACTCCTGGTCTTGGGCCGCCCGCCGGCGACCCCGGCAACCGGCTTCGATTCCTGCAAACGGCGCGCATGTACCGGGCGCCGCACGGAGGCTTGGCGCATCCAACCGCGTCACTACGCTCCCACAATGGCCGTGGAGGGCCATCGTTCTCATGAATGACCAAACGAAACGGCAGGCTATGCCGCGCAGAGAGTTCCTCGGCTCCGCCGCCAAAACGATGGGCGCGGCCGCCTTGTCCGGAATAGCGGCATCCTCAGGCGCCGCAGCGCCGGTGTCCGCAGCTCGGCGCGAAGCCGGATTACCCGCCGATAACGCCGACGGTACGGCAATCTTCTGCCGCCCCGACCATGAAAGCGGGATCCCGCTGGGTGGGATCGGCGCCGGAAGCATCGAAATCCGTCCCGATGGCTATTTTCACGACTGGCTGATCTTCAATAACGGCGGCTGGGCCGGCGGACAGCCCGATCACGAACGCGGCGGAGGTCCGGGCATGCCGCCGTCAGCCTTCAGTTTTCTCCTTCGAACGCGCCAGGGCGGCGCGGAACCACAGGTCCGCCGACTAGGCGTTCGTCCGGACCAGAACGAGCTCTACTCCCGTTCATGGGTGCAAAGCGTAGAGGCGATCCGGTATGACGGCCGATTCCCTGCGGCAACGCTTACATATGTGGACGGTACTTTGCCGGTAGAGGTGACAGGCGTTTTCTTCTCACCGTTCACGCCCCACGATGCCCGCGCCAGCGGCACCCCGGGGTTTCACGCGGTATTCCGGGTGAAGAACCGGTCCCGTAAGCGCGTCGAAGTCTCGCTGCTGGGCACGCTTCGCAATCCCCTCGCGTGGGGCGCGGCGGACCGGAAACTGCACAATGCCGTTCGCGAGGATGGCGGTACCACGTTCCTGACGATGCGCACCGATGCGGATTCCCCGCGTAAGGCGACACTGGGCTCCATCGGCCTCTCGGTAACGGGCGGTAAATCGAGCTGGATCGCCGGGGAGTTCGAAGACTATCTCAGCAACGGCGGCTGGCTATCCACCCGACAGGGCAGCACCGTGCCGTCATTCCTCACGGATTTTCGCGAACAGGGCCGGCTGCCCCGCCTGTCGGGGGCGGAAACTCCGCAGAGCCTGCTGAAGATGAACAATCAGCAGATCGCCGGCCTTCAGCTCGACGAGAAGAAGGCGCTGGCCGAGCGCCTGTGCGCGTACGCTTCCTTCGCGGCCGCCCGGCGGCGCGTTGAGCGGGTCATGGGAGACGCCCTGGCCACCCCCGAATCCCTCACAACGTTTCTCCAGGAGTGTGCCGCCGCGCTGAACGCGTGGTCGGGTGAAGACCGCGCGCGCCAGGACTGGGGCGCCGGCGCTCTTTGCTCCACGCTGACTCTTGCGGCCGGCGAGGAGCGCGAGATCCGCTTCACTCTGGGATGGCATTTCCCGCACCACTTCAGCGAGACGGACGCGGAGATGGGCCATCAGTACGAGGCCTGGTTTGACGACGCCGAAGCCGTGAACCGCTTCCTCGTGCGCCAATACGACGCTCAACGCTCGCAATCGCTGGGATTTGCCAACGCCATGTTCGATACCACACTCGGGACAGCCATGGCCATGGCGTGGTCCGCCCAACTCTCCACACTGGTCAAATGCACGTGGTGGACGCGCGACGGCCGGTTCGCCGTGTGGGAGGGGCTCGGCTGCTGCGGCTTCCACACCACCGACATCACCTACCAGGGCTCGTTCGGCATCCTCGCGCTCTTCCCGGAACTCCAGAAGGGCCAGATGAAGATGGGCGCGGAGTTCCAGCGCGCCGACGGACGCGTTCACCACTTCTTCACCCCGGACCTCTTCCACGTGGACAACGGGTTCGACAGGGTGGATATGAACCCGCAGTTTGTCATGCTCGTATGTCGCGACTTCTTGTGGACCGGCGACAAGCAGTACCTTGCCGCCATGTGGCCGCACGTTCAGCGGGCGATGGCCAGCACGGCGCTTCTGGACGGCGATGGCGATGGGCTGCCCGACCGCGATACGCGGCGCAACACCTACGACCAGTGGAATTTCTCCGGCACCCCGGCCTATATCGCCAGCCTGTGGCTCGGAGCCCTTCGCGCAGGCGTGCGGATCGCTACCGAAATCGGAGATGACGCAACCGCCCGCAAATGGGATGACGGCTTGCAACGGGGCATGGCCAGTTTCCACAAGACCCTGTGGAATGGCGAGTATTACAGCCTGCAGGTGGCATCCGATCATCGCGACGAGTGCTGCATGTCCGATCAGTTGAGCGGCGAGTGGTTCACCCACCTGATGGGTGTTGGTCCCGGAATGCCCGACAAGAGGGTGGTCGCCGCGTTGACCGCCATCGTCCGGCGCAATTTCACGCCGGAACAGGGCCTCGTGAACGCTTCGTTCCCGGACGCCAGGCCCGCGTACTTCGCCACGTATCAAAACGCCCAGGCGACGGCGAACTGGACAGGCATTGAGTACGCGGTGGCGTCCATGCTCATCGACTACGGCCTCGTCGCGGAAGGCAGGAGGATCGTGGAGAGCGTGCACCAACGCTACCTCCGGGCCGGCCGAATTTGGAATCACACGGAGTGCGGTGACCATTACTATCGCGCGATGAGTAGTTGGGCCGTCCTGCTGGCGGCCACCGGCTTCAAGGTCGATGCCTCCGTGGGGATGCTGACGATCGCGCCGCCGCGCCGCCAGGCCGAAATCCGGGCGCCCTGGGTTTCCTCGACCGCGTGGGGCGCGATGGTTCAGAAGCCGCGTCGGTTGGATGTTTCGCTCCATAGCGGTGAACTGGCGCTGGAACGCCTGCGCGTGTCACTGACCGGCAGCGGCATACGGGTTCGCGTAAACGGCAAGCCGGTAGCAGCGACGGTGGCGGTCCAGGACGGTCTGACGACGCTTCGCTTTGCCGCGCCGATTCGGTTGCGATCGGGCGATACGATCGTTGTGACTGCATAGAGCGGCCGGGCGGCGTCCCAATGGGACACCAGCGGAACGCCGCCCGGAATTCGCGCCGCCGCAGGCCGGGTACCAATGCCTTTGCCCGGACGGCCCATTGCGCGTTCATAATGCTTTGGGGGGCCGGCGAAAACCGGCCTGTCGTGGGTGATCTGCCAAGGCCGGAATGAGTCCGGCGCCTGAGCATGCGGACCCCTCATCAAACTGGAGCCCTAATGAAAGCACCCTCAAGGCGCCGTCCCGGCCGGATCGCGGCCGGCCTTCCGTTGCTGGCCGCAGTGTTCTTCCTCGTGTCCGTTCGGGCGCAGGCGCAGGTGGCTTATGCATCGCGCTTCGCGACCGGCGCCGGGCCGGAATGGTCCAGCCCTAGAACGGAAAAAGCGCCGAACGGCTCCACCACATACCTGGGCCGGTTCAGCAACGAATCCGTGCGCCTCTCCCTGTCATCGCTTCCCGCGCATACCTACGCCGCCGTCACGTTCGACGCATACGCCATACAGAACTGGGACGGCAACGGCGCATTGAACGGCCCGGATATGTTCACGGTCCAGGTAGCGGACGGCCTTACGCTCCTCCAGACGAGCTTCAGCAACACGGCAACGCATCAATCCTATCCCGAGGTCTGCCCCTACAGCGATTACGCACCGCGGACGGGCTACTCCTGGGCCAACAGCCTGGGCTTCGCCTCGCCGGGTGACACGGCCTATCGGATCACGCGGACCTTTCCGCACCGAGGCGACAGCCTGGCGCTGGATTTCGCCGTTCAGGGCTTGTCCGGGACCGCGAGTTGGGCGCTCGGAAACGTACGGGTAACCCTCTACTCCACCGACCCGGGAAGCACGCTCAGCAACGGGGATTTCGAGCTTCCGGCAGTAAGCTCCTCCGGCACGTACAGCCCGCCCTCCACCCTGTCCGGATGGGCGGTGGCCTCCGGAACCGTCACCTTGCGGAAGGCGTGGCAGACCGTGAGCGGGGAGCAGTGCATCGACCTCTCCGGCGCCATCCAGCAGGATATCCCGGTATCTCCCAACCAGCAGTACGACCTGCGGTTCAGCCTCTCCGGCAATCCGCTCACCACGCCGGCGGTGAAACAGGTGCAGGTGCTATGGGGGACGGCTGTTCTCGACACCCTCTCCTTTGATACCACGGGCCATACCATGCAGAGCCTTGGGTGGCAGCCACACCAATACCTCGTCGTTGCCCCGGCGTCCGGGAGCACCGTCAGGCTGACGTTCCAGCCCGTCACGGCGGGGACCAGCGGGCCAATGCTGGATGGAGTCTCGGTGAGTCCCGTCACGCCGGGTGACGTGAACGATGACGGCGTGACGGATATTCAGGATACCGTCGCCACTGCGAGGCTGCTCACGGGTCTCAACGGGTCCGACCCGCTTGCGCGCACGCGGGCGGACGTCTACCCGTACACAGGCACGGCCGGCCATCAGCACGGCGATGGCGCGCTCTCCTTCTCCGACGTGTTGACATCGCTCAGGCTGGCGAGCGGCGGAGTGGGCTATCTGGACGTCGCCCAGGCAGCCGTGAATGACCTTTACACGCATTTCTGGGTAGGAACCGCCGCAACGGGTCACGTATTGCCCACTTGGGGCGGGCAGTACAACACCAGTTTCCCGAACGGGAGCATGTGGGAACACGCCCAGATGCTCCGGACACTGATGGACCTTTACCGGGTCGCGCCGGATCCGGTGCTGCTGCAGAGGATCACCAGCGACTGGTCGTGGGTGTTGGGCAAATTCAGCGCGGCCACCCTCACCAGCGTTGGCGCCGGCACGAACATGAACTGGTCGGACGACGCCGGGTGGTCCATGCTCATGTACCTGGATGTCTACCGCGCCAACCACAACGCCGCCGCGCTTACCGACGCGCAGAATCTGTTCAACAACTGTTACGCGCGGTGGGCGGACAGCACGTACGGGGGAGGCTTGTGGTACACCGACGAGCACCTCCAGAAATCGGTCTACCAGATCGCCCAGATCCTGGCCGGGCTGCGTCTGTACGACATCACAGGCACGACGTCCTACAAGGATAAAGCCGTGTTGCTCTACAACTGGGTCGCCTCCCACCTCGAGCGGGGAACCGGCCTCTATTACGTTGATTACAACGTGAACGGACCCGCCAGGAACAACGCGCCGCCCAGACAGGCCAGCAGCGACACGATGCTGGCGGGAAACATGGCGATGGCGGTAGCGGCTGCCCGCCTGTACCGCGCCACGAATGACGTAACGTACCTGAACAAGGCCATCCTCACCGCCAATGCCATTCTGGCGGTCGAGAACGACGGCGGCGGCCTGCTGATGAACGACCGGGACGCCAACGTGGAAGGGTTTTACATGGCGGACTGGGTCGCGGAAGTGCTCACGCTGCCGGGTATCGGGCCGGAACACGCCGACGCCCTACGCCGTACCGCCTCATCGATCTACACGGCGGCCCGCACGCCGGACGGCTATTACAGCGGCAACTGGAGCGGCCCCGCGCAGGGCCCGCTCGCCGTATGGGGCTCGGGAACCAGCTTCATACCGCAGCAGATCGTCATCAGCTCCAACTCGGTGCACGTCATCGTCGGAGCGGCCGGCATCGGCGTCCTCCGTCCCGAGCCGGCAAGAGCGTTCTAGGCATCGGCGCGCTTCGGTTCCCGGCCATCAGTAGGGCCATAATCCGGCCTATTCACCCGTTGCGTCCGCAGGCTGTTGTCTGATAACATCGAAACACATACGATCCGCAAGCTGATTACCGGCTTCGGAATCCGCGCCATGCGCAAAGGAGCACATGCATGTTATCACTCTCCAGGGTTCAACGAATCCTCCTCGCAGCGTCCGCGGGTCTTTCCGCGACAGTGGTCTTTGCCGCGCCTCCCGCGGGGTGGGAGGCCCATCCGCCGCATCACGTGAAATCGAACGCCACTTCCGGTCCCACGGGGTTCACTCCTCTCCAGATCTGGACCGCGTACGGGATCAAAGGAGACGGAAAGGGCCAGACGATTGCCATCGTAGACGCCTACGACGACCCCAGCGCTCTCAGTGACGTCAATGTATTCAGCACGACGTTCAGCAGCCCCCTTCCACAGTTCAACGTCGGCGGGCCTACTTTCACAAAGGCCACCCCGCAAGGCAAACCGCGAACCGATTCCGGATGGGCGCTCGAAATCTCGCTCGACGTTCAGTGGGCGCATGCGATAGCGCCCCAGGCCAATATCCTTCTGGTGGAGGCCAAGTCGGCCAGTTTCGCGAACCTGCTCTCCGCGTGTGACTATGCCGTCGCACACGGCGCCGGAGTCGTATCCTGCAGTTGGGGCGGTGGCGAGTTCAGCAGCGAAACGCAGTACGACTCTCATTTCAACAGGACCGGCGTCAGCTTTACGGTTTCATCCGGTGACAGCGGAGCAGGGGCGCAGTACCCCGCGGCCTCCCCGTACGTTGTTGCGGTGGGCGGAACCACGCTGATCACACAGTCGGGCGGTACATACGTCAGCGAATCGGGTTGGAGCGGCAGCGGCGGCGGGACCAGCGCATATGAAGCGGTCCCGTCGTTCCAGTCATCGCTCCGGTACGGGCGCCGGAGCATCCCGGACGTGGCCTTGGTGGCGGACCCGAACACGGGTGTCTCGGTTTACGACACCACGGGTTACAACGGGCAGAAGGGCTGGTTCACCGTAGGAGGCACGAGCGCCGGCGCGCCGATGTGGGCCGGCATCATCGCCATCGCCAATTCCCAGCGCGCCAGCACG
Organism: Armatimonadota bacterium; assembly: GCA_036504095.1. Taxonomy (NCBI): domain Bacteria; kingdom Bacillati; phylum Armatimonadota; species Armatimonadota bacterium. The sequence goes on from DASXVS010000032.1 coordinate 27,227, forward strand.
CTCAACGGCGTCAACACGGCCTTGTACAGTCTGAGTGGCACCGACTTCCACGATATCACATCCGGCAGCAACGGCCTGCCCACCGGCGCCGGCTACGACCAGGTGACCGGCATCGGCAGCCCGAAGGCGGATCTCCTTATCCCGCACCTCGCGGCCTACTGAATCCGTGAGGATGGACAGGGCCGCCGGAACCTCTTCCGGCGGCCCTGACTCCATTGTGCCGAAACCGCGCACTCTATCGGCTGATGGTTGACAGCTCCCGCTCAAGCCGGCGAACAAGAATGCCCCAGTCGTAGCGCTCCTCCACCAACGCGCGCGCGGAGCGTGCCAGAGAGGCGGCCAGCGCGTCGTCGCGCAGTATCTGCAAGATGCTCTCCGCGAAGTCGGATGAGGTATCGGCGATGAGAAGGTGCTCCCTGTCGCGGGTTTCGAGCCCCTCGGCGCCCAGCGACGTGGATACGACGGGGCGCCCCGCCGCCATCGCTTCCAGAATCTTCAGGCGTGTGCCGCCGCCCGATAGCAGCGGGACGATGCAGACGCGCGCCGCGTCGAAGTACGGCTGCACTTTCGGCACCAGACCCGTAACGGTGACGGGGCCGCCGTGATGGGCGGTAACCGCCTCCGAAGGCGCCTGCCCCACGATGGCCAGCGTGGCATCCGGGTTGCCGGCGCGTACCAGAGGCCAGACGTCGTTCAGAAAGTACAGGATGCCTTCCTCGTTTGGCTGATAGTTCATCGTGCCCGTGAAGAGGATGCGAGGCAACTGGGGGATCGGAACGGGATCGTAAGCGCCGGTATCCACACCGTTGTCTATGTTGACGACGTTGGGATGGGCGAACAGGCGGATGACTTCCTCGCGCTCTTTGGAGGAGACGGGAAAGACGGCGGCGCAACGTTCGAACACGCTCCGTTCATAGGCCAGCATCTTTTCCCATTGGATCCGGTCGGCTTCCTCGCCCGATCGCTCCCACGCGCGTTGCTGCACCAGCGTTTCCAGGTTCCAGAGGTCCACGGCCGCCGCCACGTTGAGGCCGGCCGGCAGGAATTGGCCCATCATCGAGGTGATCACATAGACCGCATCGTACCGCGCCGTAGAAAGGGCTTCGTCCATCCGCGCCTGCATCTCCTCCGATTCGAAGTAGGCCGGCAGAAGCGGCAGATCGGATGCGCGCTCCACGTCCTCAGGGTCAGCCCCTTCATACAGCGCGGCGTACACCGGTGGCATGGTCCATAGCACAGGCGTAATTCCGGCCCACTGCCGCACATCCTTCAGAAGTTTCCGCTCTGAAGGATCGTGAAGAAAGCAGAGGATGTCGAGCGTGTGCCGTTCGGCCAGGCCGCGGAGCAGATGGTAGGCGCGGAGTTTGCCGCCCCCCACGGGCGGATAGGGAAGCTCCGGGGCCAGGACGAGGATCCTCATTCGATTCCGGCCTTGTCGAGAAGCCGGCGAAGCACGAGGTCGTGCCGCAAATGTTCTGTCGCGACGGCTTTGGCGGCGGACGCGTGGTGGCGAAGGTCGCTCGCGCAACGGGCCAGCGCATCGACGGCGGAGGCAGCGTCGGAGAACTGGAAGAGTCCGTCGCCGGTCGGAAGGTGATCGGCAAAACCCGTATCCTGCAAGACGACGGGCCGCCCGCTGGCGAGGTATGCCGCGCTGCGGTCGCTGAACCAGCCGCTCCGCGTTTTGACGTACGCTTCCTTGGCGACGGAGAACTCCCCGCGCGAGCCGGCGATGTACTCCCCATAGGAATCGAGCGATCGGCTTGCGGCAACGGCGTCCGTGACGGCCCATCCGTTGTCGCGCAGCGTCTTCTGCACATTCTCCGGCGCGTTGATGGCAACCTCCAGAGATTGCCATGTGCGCCGCGGCAGGTCGATGACCCGCCGGAACTCGACGTCCTTTTGCCCGTATTCCACGCCGTCCAGGGTGACGTTGGCGTAGCTGGTCCAGTTCATCAGCGTCGTCCAGCGTTCTCCGGGCGGGGCCTGATTCTCCCAGAGGTCGAGGACGATGGGCTGGCGAGTTGGGACCCAGTCCATCCCGCATGTGGGGAGGAGGCACCCGGGCTTTCCGATGCTCTCGCCATAAGTGGCATGTACGGTATAGCGGTCCATGACGGCCCTCAGATCGGAGTCGCCGCCCGCGAGGCCGATCTGCGGGAACGCGGGGTCTTCGTCAATGTAAACGCGGACCGGGCATTTCTCGAACTCGGGGAGCCACGTGACGTCGGACAGGCTGATGAGCGGCGCTTCGGGGGCAAGGCGGGCTATCGTGTCGCGGGGCGCGCCGGAAACGCTGCCGTGAACGTCCACGAAGGTCCAGCGTCCATCCAGCCCGTGGCGCCTGAAGAGGCCGGCGATGATGTCCGCACCGGTGGCGGGATCGTCACCCGAAACACCTTGCCGGGGATCGAAGCAGGCGTTCTCCCAACCGGCGTTCTCGACGAAGAACACGTCGTAACCCATGCGCGCCAGTCCCAGGACGTACTGAAGATGCGCGGCGATCTGCCCGCCCAAAGGGTAGCGGATCATATACCCGGCCACGAAAATCGGTTTCACGCCATGCACCGTTCCAGCATCGGCGGCAGGACGACCGAAGCGCTCAGGTATTCTTCCGCGATCTCCCGCGCGCGGCGACAGTGGAATGCGTAATCGCCGTTGATCGCCTCGATGCCCGCCAGGCATTCCTCCATCGTTCGGAAGGCGACGAAACCTTCCGTCGCCGGGATATTCTCGCTAAAACCCGTGTCCTGGCTGAGGACCGGCTTCCCGGCGGCGAGATAGTTGGCATCCCGTTCGCTGACCCACCCGCTCCACGTCTTGGCGTAGGCGTTCTTCGCGACGCTCCATTCCCCGCGCGATTGCGCGATGTACTCCTGGAACGTGGGGATGTCGCGCGTCACGTCACGGGGGTCTGTCACGATCCAGCCGTGTTCGCGCAGCAGGGCCTGCACATCCTCAAAAGCGGCAATGGCCAGTTCCAGCGGCTGCGACGTGCGGCGCGGCAGGTCCAGGAAACGGCGCAGTTCTATGTCCTTCTGGCCGTAGGTCTCACCATTGTACTCGGTCGGCTCGTAGGCGCTCCAGTTCGTCACCGTCGTCAGAGTCGTGGCATCGGGGCGGTGATCCGGCGTCCAGAGCGGAAGGTACACGGGCTGACGGCATGGCTGCCACGCAAAATGATCGCCGGGCACCGAGCAGTTCGGCCGCCCGATGTTCTCGGCGTATGTGAGATAGACGTTGTGGGCGCCGATGAAGTCGATGGTGTCCGCGTCGCCTTTCGCCACGGCGATCTGCTGAAAGCCGGGGTCGGTATCCACGAAGGCGCGTCGAGGTATCTGCATGTGCTCTTCGCGCAGTACGGTGGCGCCCGAGAGGTTCAGCCAGAGGTCCGCGGTGCGGTACAGCTCATCCACGGCCGGTTTCGGCAAACCGAAGAATCCGTGCTCGTAGTCCATGTAGGCCCAACGGTCACCCAATCCCACGGACTCCATGGCCTTTGCGAGATAGGGCAGGCTGTACGAGTAGTCGATGTCTACATTCTGGGTCACGGGGTTGTACGGAGGCGTGCCGTTGTCCTCCACATAGAACACGTCGTGGCCAAGATCTCGAAGGCCCAGCACGTACTGCAGATAGCACAATGTGACGCCTGCGACGGGGTATTGTCCGATGATGCCGGTAACGAGGATACGCATGGTAGGTTAAGGGTGCTGTCAGGCTGGCGCGAAAAGGTGCGAGGCGGGCCGTGCGCCGGGTTGGCCCGCCTTTGCGCTGCTACTCCGGGAGGTTCGCCCCGGGGTCGGTATTGTTCGAGATGACGCCCAGCGGGTCGTGCTTGTTTCCGCAGTATGCCACAGGCCAGTAGCCGTGGGAGTCCACATTGGGGAAACGGTATGCGAAGGGCCCGCTATCCGTTTTGGACCAGGCGACGTGTCCATCGGTGTAGGCGAAGTTCTTTCCCTCGCCATGCGGGTACGTTTTCAGATTGTCGTCCTCCGCCCACATTTGTGAGAAAAACTCGGCGGTGGAGTCGTTCCAGTCGAAAACGAGTTGTGCGCCCTTCTCGAACAAGAGGACAGTGTCCGCCGGGCGCTTGAGTTCGGTAACGGCGAGGCCGGACACATTGCGCGGAAAGGCATACCCCCGGATCGTTCCGCCTATCGGAATCTGCAGCCGTGCCGAGTTCGCGGGGCAGTCGAACGCTTTCACGCTCTTCACCTGGGCGAAAATGGCAGCGTCCCAGGTGGTTTCGGAATCCTGAAACCACCACCTGGGAAGGTGCGAGTCGTTGTCATCGGCATACGCGGTCATCGCATCGGTTAGCTGGTGCAGATTGGAGACACACGTCGTGGCGTACGCCCTTCGCTTCACAAGCGCAAAGACCGGGAACAGGATGGCGGCCAGAACGGCGATAATGGCGATGACCACCAGCAGTTCCAGCAGCGTGAAGCCCGGCCCGGCCAGTCGGCTCTTGCGGCAGTAGTAGTCCAACCTCATCTTGCTTCCTCGTTAGTTATCGCGGGTCGGTCACTCGCCCGCGGAATGTCCGGCTCAACCATGTCTACCATGGATGAATCCGCATCCATCAGGTGTATCAATATCACTTATGCGAGACTCTGCAGCCGGCGCATCTGTTCCACATGAGCCTCATGGCAGCGAGTCCAAACCGTGCACCGCGCGCAGAACGCGCAAGGCGTCAAGGATGCTGATGCTGCCATCTCCATACCCGGAAGGAGACGACGAAGGCTTGGGCGCCATATCTCCGGCCGCGATCATCAGTCCGTTCGCCGGTGTAAGACCCGCGGCGGCTGCCAGGAGCGCCGCGACATCGTGAATGGTGACGGCGCCGTCACCGTCCACGTCGCCCGGCAGGTAAACCGTTACGCTGCGGGACGCCTGAGCCGTGTTTCCGGCCTTATCCACGGCGGTCAGCCGAAGGGTATACACGCCCGGCGACAGCAGGGACGTGTTCCACGCGCCAAGCGAACCGCTGGAGACCGGCGAGGACAGCGTGGAAATCGTCGTGTAACTTGAAGGACTCGCTCCGGCCCCCGATTCCAGCGTGGCGTGATCGAAATGCGCGTCAGAGACCGTCCCGGTCACTGCGACGTTCCCCATCACGAAGGCGCCGACCGCGGGCGCAGCAATATTGACTGTGGGAGGCGTGTTATCGATCACCAGCGCGCTCGATGCGCCGGTGCTGGTGAGGCCAACGCCGTTGGTTGCCCTCACGGCAACGTAGTAGCTGCCCTCGGCAAGCCCGGCCGTGGACAGCGAGGTGGACGTTGCCGTCCCCATCGCCGTGAACGCTTTCACGTCTGTCGCGCCGGACGTTGTGCCAACCCCGTATTCATACCCGCTTATCCCGGACTCCGGGTCGGTGGATGACCACGAGATGGTGACGGACGACGCATTGTTCGCGTAGCCCGCGGAGAGCGTTACGATCGGCGTTGTCGGCGGAGTTGTGTCAGGACCGCCGGAGGCGTCGGCTATCCGCTGCGCATAGACCTGTCCGGCGCTGATATCGTGCCAATCTTCCCAAGCTACGATCGCTCCGCCGGCCCCGTCGGTCACCACACAAGGAGACTGTTCGTAGTACACCGATGCGGCTACCGGAGAGCCGTTGTCAGGCCACAACATTCCGCCTGTGCCGGTGAAATGCTGCACGTAGACGTCGGGGCTGTTCGTCCGGCTGTCCTGCCAGCCGGTAATGACCCCGGCGGCCCCATCGGACGCCGCCGACGGCGCTGTCTGGTCACCAATCGCATTGCAAATGGGCTTTCCGGTCCAGGACACGGCGCCCGCTGAGGACACCTTCGCGCCCAACACATCTACACCGTTGCCGGCGGCCAGGTATTCCAGTTCGGCGCTGCCGTCGCCGTTCGGGATCAGTATCGGTTCGTACTCGTCGAACGTTTCTGTCGCCACGCCGAGGCCGTTCGCCCCCCATTGAGGGGCCAGCGAAGCGTTCATTCGCTGGGCATAAACGTCGGCGTTCGTTGTCCCGTTGCGGTAGTCGTACCACGCGAAAAGGTATCCGCCCTGTCCATCCGGCTTCAGGTCGTTAAGCACCTGGTCGCCGGCCGCGTTGCACACAATCACGTGGGAACCGGCAGACCCCGTGGCCGACACCTCGGCCGCTTTCACGTCGGCCACGTTGGTGGTCCCGTTATCGGTCCAGCCGACGATGGCGCCGCCGCCAGCCTGGCTGACGATCAGAGGGCCGAAGTGTACTCCGGCCGCTTTCATCACGGCCACGCCCTCCGGCGTCCAGCTCATCGAGCCGTCGGCAAGGACGCGCTGAGCGTAGATGTCCTCTTCGGTGATCGGCCCCAGGGAAGACCGGAAATCCTCCCAGGCGACGATGGCGCCGTGCGCCCCGTCGGTGCAGATGACCGGGTGTTGCTGGATGTTGAGCGCAGAACAGACCGGCACGCCGTTCGCTATCCACTGAGGGCTGCCGTCCGACAGAATGCGCTGGGCGTAGATATTGGTGTCTGTGGCCCCCGCCCGGGAATCCGCCCACGCGACGATGATCCCGCCCGCGCCGTCACTCGCCGCGGTCGGACTGTCCTGTTCGCCATCGGCTGCGCACACTGCCACGCCGGACGCGCCCCACAACGGATTGCCGTTTTTGTCCAGATGCTGCGCCCTGATGTCGCCGCCCGTCCAACCTATGCTCGGAGTATAGTGCGCATACTCCGTCCACACCAGGAACACACCGCTCGCCCCGTCCGGTAGTGCCTTGATGCCGCCCTGGTAGAGCCCGGGAGATGGCGCGGCAATGACGCCGCCGGCCGTCCACAGGGATTGGAAGTCAGCGAGTGCGCCGGATGCCAACCCGGCCAGCAGAGAGGCGGCGGCCAATCCCTGCAACAAACTCGAAATCGTCGCCTTCATGTGTCTTGCATCCCACTTTTGTGCTTGCGATTGGTCAGCTCAGCACGGCGATGCGCACGGCCGACACCACGTCCTCCACGTCTCCCTCCGTCAGTTTCGCTGAAAGCGGCAGCGACAGCGTGCGGTCCGAGATCATCCGAGACACGGGGAAATCCTCCGGCCGGAAGCCGAACCGCTCCTGGTAGTACGGATGTAGGTGTAACCCTATATAATGAATGCCCGTTCCGATGTTCATCTCGTGAAGCCGCTCCTGGAACTCATCGCGCGTGAAATCCACTTCATCGAGCTTCAATAGAACCTGGAAGAGGTGGCGGGCGTGGGTAGTGTCCGGGTCTTCCGGGGCCGGCAGGTCCAGAGGCAGGTCCGCGAAAGCCTCCTTGTAACGGGCCCAGATCTCCCGGCGACGCACCGCCCAGTCATCCACTTTCCGCAGCTGGTGAATGCCGATGGCGGCCTGGAGGTCCATCATGTTGTACTTGAAGCCGGGCGCCACGACCTGGTAGTGCTTGTAGCCCGAGTCGCTGTAACGCTGCCATGCGCCCCGGCTCAAGCCGTGCAGGCCCCAAATCTCGAGGTCCCTTGCCCAATCCTCGCGATCGGTGGTGACCATGCCGCCTTCGCCGGTCGTCACGTTCTTGGTGGCGTAGAAACTGAAGCAGCCCATGTCGCCGATCGTCCCGCATTTGCGACCGTGATACACGCTTTCGATAGCGTGCGCGCAGTCCTCGATCACCCTGAGTCCGTGTTTGCGGGCGATGGCCATGATCGCATCCATGTTGCAGGGGCGGCCGGCAAAGTGGACCGGCACGATGGCTTTGGTCCTCTCCGTCACAGCGGCGTCGACGGCAGCCGGATTGATGTTTGAGGACGGCCATTCCACGTCCACGAATACAGGCGTGGCGCCGGTATGGACGACGGCGTTGGCGGTGGCGGCGAACGTCATATCAGGCACGATGACCTCGTCCCCCGGCCCCACCCCCGCCACCAGCATGGAGAGGTGCAGGCCCGCTGTGCAGCTGTTGAGCGCGTGGGAGTGCTGTGTTCCGACGTATTCGCGAAACATCCGCTCGAAGAGGGCGACCTTGGGACCGGTGCCGAGCCAGCACGAACGCAGGCTGTCCACTACCTCGTTGATCTCATCCTCTTCTATACGCGGGCTGCCGAAAATGAGGTAGTCTGCGCGCAACGGCCTTTGTGTTTCCATCATGATCCCGTGGTCTCCTCTGCACGTACTGTGACGCGAACCGATCCGCTCTCAGCCGGCGTTTCCCGCGGCGGCGCTCTCCGCCGGAACGGGATCCCCGCCGTAGCGAAGGGGCACCCAACCCATTTCGTGGGCGGCCTGGTCCTCCGCGTAGGCGATGAGGCGCCGGTAAAGCCGCGCCTGGCCCCACGCCATCAACACGAAGATACCCAGTATGCCGAGATTCACTCCAAGCGCGGCGGCCGGGTCGTCGATGTCGAAGGTGGTGACGGCAAGGATGGGGCCCAGCAGCAGCCAGAACCATGGAGTGAGCGCCAGGGTAACCCGGGTGCGCAGCACCGTCTGTTCGTGAACTGCGGTGTCTACATAGGCGGTGACAAACGCGAGGCGGCTGACCTTGAGGTCCCATCGTTCCCACCCGTCACCCGATGACGCGTCCAGATACATCTGCTGAAGATGGTAGGCGACCTTGTAGAGAAACGCGGGACGGTCGATCCAGGAAGCCCAATACCCATCCGACGGCGTGGCGGCTTTCTTGCGCCGTGCCTGCGTACGGAACCGGGTGCCCTTCAGCCGGCCGATGCTTCGGTAGACCGGCTGCAGCAGATGGAGCCGGAAAACGAGCCACCACTGATATGCCTTTTCCCGGTTGCCCCCGCGCTCGCGGCGGGCGCCGTCGGAGGCGGCCTGGGCTCCCACAAAAATCGTTCCTGCGAGGCCGCACACCGCCACCGAGGCAAACAACAACGCGACGTACGGAACCACCATGAAGACGCTCGCCGCCAACGCCGCGGCTGCAAGCACAACGGCATACCATTCGGGGGTCAACGCCAGCCCGGCCCAGTTGGTCCAGTGCGGATAATAGACTGACTGGAACATCGCCGCGCCGAATTCGCCGTAATGAACGCGCCGGCCCACTTTGAGGCGATGGAGCGGACCGTCGTAAAGGCTTCCCAGCCATTTGATGCCGCCAAGCGCGTTAAAGCGATCGGGGTGATTCTCGTGGAGCAATGCCTCGGCGAAGCCATAACCCCTTTGCTGGCCCAGGTATCGCTTCACGTTGGGCCGGCGATGGTGCCACACCATGGCGCCATGGTTAAAACCGATACGATAACCGGCGCTTAATACGCGCCAGCACATGTCGACGTCGTCGCCGGCCGTACGGTAAATGGTGTTGAAGCCGCCCAGAGACCGCAGCACGTCCGTCTTGAACGCCATGTTGCATCCGGGTACGTGCTCCGCTTCCTCATCGTCCATGAGGACATGGGTTGCGATGCCGGGGCAGCGGTCCACCGCACGCGCCACGGCATTGTCGTTCTCAGGCAGCAGGTTGGGGCCTCCCACCGCGCTCCAATCCCCCTCGGTGAAACTGGCGGCGAGATAGAAGAGCCAGTGCGGAGGCAGCACGCAGTCGGCATCGGTGTAGGCCACAATCTCGCCCGTCGCGGCGTCCATTCCCGCATTGCGCGCGAAGCTCAGGCCGCCGCGGCCAGGCTGCAGTAGCCGGATAGGCTCCGCGTAGGTTCCCGCGATCGATGCCGTCTGGTCTGTGGAGCCGTCGTCGATCACGAGCACCTCATAGTCCGGGTATTCCACGCGAGCGAATGAATCCAGGCACTCCGCGATCGTATCCGACGCATTGTAAGCGGCGATGACAACGGAGATGCGGGGGAGGCGCGGCAGCATCGCATACAGCGGCCCGGTGTACAACTGCTGTACCGTCGCGTACGCCGCCTTCGGCCGCCGGGCCTCGTCCACGATCCCGAATCTCCAGTCTTCGACCCTTCGATCGCCCACCACCCACTCGTCGGTCCAGCCGAACAGCGTTATGCCGCAAAGGCCCTTCTGGAACACGGCCTTCACCAGCCATTCGAGGGTCTCCGCCTGTTTCTCCTCGCTGGAGTGCATCGAGTCCAGGCCCGATTCGCCCAGGAGAATGGGTTTGTCACCGGCGAGCGACTGCAGTCGCGCCAGGTAACTGCGAAACTCCGGCTCGCGTTCCAGGTAGACGTTGAAGGTGATGACGTCGAGAAAGGAGAGATCCAGGTATTCAGCGGGCGGATAATTGGCGAAGGTGACGAGCGAGCCGGGATCCTCACGATGCACGAGGTCGGTCAATTCGCGAAGGAAGCCTTCTATAACCGTCTGCCCGTACCAGCGGATGATGTCCGGCGGCACTTCGTTGCCAATGCAGTACATCAGCACGGCGGGGTGATTACGGCACGCGCGGACCGCTGCGGTCACCTCGGCCTTTGCGGCGCTCCTGTCCGTCGCGCTGTCGTACATGAGTCGGCGCGCTTCCCAGAACGTGCCGACGATAACGTGCAGCCCGTGCTCGCGCGCGGCGTCCAGCAAATAGCGGGGGGGGACAGTGTAGGTGCGGATCGTGTTGACGCCGGCTTCGCGCATCAACCGGAAGTCCAGGTGAACCGTGGCCTCATCCGGGAAACGGTACCCGTCCTCCGATTCCGCGAAAGTGCCGTAGGTGACGCCCTTCACGAGGAACAGCCGGCCGTTGACCCGCAGGAACTTGCCCCACACTTCCGGTCGTGTGTCCTGGTTCGCGCGCCTGGTTGTTTCGTGAGATGGCAGCATCACTTGACGAAGCGTAATCAGATGAGTGCGGCGGGCGGCGCAGCGGATAGGCTGAATTGGAACACTATCAATTCTACCATCGGGACTCTGTCCGTGCCACTCGGTAGGTTGAACGATACATCCTGTACACGTTGGGATCGCGGCTCGGGGCGCCGGCGGTCATGCCGGAGGCTCGTCCGCCGAAGCGATGCTATGCCATTGGGCGAAAAGGCCGGACGCCGCGAGAAGGTCGTGCGGAGTGCCTTCCTCCACGATGCGGCCATCCTGCACCACGATGATGCGGTCGGCCTCCAACACGGTGCTCAGGCGGTGCGCCACGATGACGGTTGTCCGGCCGCGCATGAGTTCGCGCCACGCCGCCACGACCTCCCGCTCCGTGGTTACATCCAGCGCGGACGTTGGCTCGTCCAGTAGCAGCAACGGCGCGGCCTTCAGGAATGAGCGGGCGATGGCGATACGCTGACGCTGCCCGCCGCTGAGCCCCGCTCCACCTTCCCCAAGCACCGTCTGGTAGCCCTCCGGCGTGTCTGCGATGAACTGGTCCGCGCTCGCCATCTTCGCCGCCGCGATGACCTCAGGCAACGTGGCGCTCATCCGCCCGTACCGGATGTTCTCCTCTATCGTACCCGGTACGAGCAGGGTGTCCTGCGTTACCACGGCAATCGTCTCGCGCAGGGATGTCAGCGTGAGGTCGCGCAGATCCCGGCCGCCAAGGGAGACGCTTCCCTGCTCCGGGTCATAGAAGCGGAGCAGGAGGCTCAGGATGGTGCTCTTACCCGCGCCGGTCGGTCCGACGATGGCCACGGTCTCTCCCGGCGCCACCTGAAACGAGAGTCCATGGAGGACTTCGTCGCCGTCCGGGTAGGTGAAGTGCACATCGTCGAAAACGACCGTTCCGAGCGGCGGTCGCAACGTGGAGGCGTTCGGTTTCTCCACCACTTCGGGGACGCGTTCCAGGACTGCCCGCACCCGGCGGATGCCGGCCAGGGCGCTCTGCAGCCCACCCACCGTGGAACTGATGGTGTGCAGCGGTTCATAGACCGAGGCCAGGTAAGCGATGACGACGAGCAACTGACCGACCGTCATCCGCCCGTTCAGAACGCCGTAGCCGCCCACCGTAATGATCACCGCCGTCCCCGCCGTCAGTACGAGGTCCAGGGTAACTGTGAACAGCATCTCGCGCCGCGTGAGGGCGAGGCGTTCCTGCAGAGCCGTCTCTCCGCGCCCCTCGAACCGCTGCTGTTGTTCTCTCTCCCGTGCGAAGGCGACCACCAGCTTGATGGCGCTGAACGCCTCATGGATGGCGGAGTAAACATCAGATTCCTTTTCCCGCACGCGTTCGGAGTGGGCGGCCAGGTAGTGTGTGTTGTACCGTATGCAGAACAGGAGGAAAGGGATCACGCCCAGCGCGGCCAGGCTGGTGGAAGGGCTGATGCGAAACAGGACGGTGAACATGACCACAAGGGTGATGGACGCCGTGACAATCGGCATAATGCCTTCCGTAAGCAGGCTCGCGGGCGCATACGCATCCTCGCCCAGGGAGTACAGCGTGTCTCCAACGCTGTGCCGCTCGTGAAAGGCGAGCGAGAGCCGCTGAAACTGTTCGAACAGGCGCCGGCGCACGTCAAGGACAAGGCGCTGGTTCAGTTCCACCTGCCTGTAAACGGTGATTGTGTTCAATCCGCTCGTCACAAGGCGGATGAGCAGCGTCGCGAGCGCCACGGCAACGACCTGCGCGAACCGGCTTTGGCCAAGGGACCGAACGGACGCGGCGAGCCATGCCGGCCACGGGTGCCCGCCGAATACATTGTCCACGAGGAACTTCATCGGCCAGGGCACGAGCAAGCCCAATAACGACGACAGCACGAAGAGCGCCGTCAGTGTCAACAGCCTTACCCGGAATGGCCGCAGAAGCCCCATCATCCAGGTTGAGAGGGGTAACTGCATCTGAAATTACGCGACGCCTCGCCTCTACGGCGGATTGGCGTCTGAACCGACTTCATCATTTCATCTTAGACACCGTGCGGGCCGGCCGCGTTCACTCGCTGAGATGTGCCCCTCGCCCTTATGAACCTAGATCCATGTGACAATGGCGTCCGGAAACCACGGGTCAGGCCGCGTTCGTTTGTCGGCGGCGCCGTGACCGAAATCCGCATCAAGGGGCCGGTCACGGCGAGACGCTGCTAGAAGCTTGCTTCCATCCTGCCCTGAGCCTCCGGCCCGGCCGATTTCTCCAGCCGGCTCAGACGTTCTTCGAGACTCCCGTTCTGTGACTTCAGCGCCTCGATTTGCTTCTGCTGGTCCTTGATTGCCTCCACAAGGAGGGCATTCACGCGGCTGTAGTCCATTCCGGACACGCTGCCGTCACCGTTGGAGGCGACGACTTCCGGCAGGACCTTGCCCACCTCCTCGGCGATGAAGCCGATGTCGTGCGCGCCACCCTGCGCCGGCTTCCAGTCATAGTAAACACCCCGAAGCTTCTCCACCTTGGAAAGGGCATTGTCGATGGTGCGGACGTTGGTCTTCCATTTGGCTGATGAGTACGTGATCCAGCCGTTCGCCTGGCCCTTGCCGCTCTCATCGGAGATGTTCGGTAACTGAACACGGTAGTTCGGCCACGCGACGCCGAAGCCGGTGAAGCCGTTCCCGGGACGGACCACAACACTGGGATCGCTTGCGGTCGTGGATGTGGTCTGGTACGTTCGGAACCAGCAGTCCCAGCCAGCATTGTTACTCGACCGGCCTCCCGGGTAGGTGCTGGTGACGTTGGCCCTCCATCGGCCGCTGATATCCGGGTTGACGGAGATGGTATACACGTGTCCGGCCGCCATGGGGACCAGAGTGGCGAGCGGGTAGTATCTCCACTCCACGTCGCCCGCGCCGCCGATTGTCTGATCGCTCAGAATGGTCCCAACTGTGCCTTCGCCATCGTAGATGCGCAGGCTGGCGGTCCAATTCGACGATCCGTCGTTCGCGCCGAAGAAGATGGCAACTCCCGCGAGGTTGCCCGTGCTCCCGGTCGGCACCGCTGCGGTGAAGGACTGCCAAATGGCGCCGGTACCATAGATGTAGCTCGGCAGGAGTGCGTTGTTCTCCTGGTCGAGGGTTACTGGAGTGTGGTAGATGGCGAGCGGGTTAACGACGCCGTCACCTTCGATCTGAAGGCGAGCCGTCGGATTCGTCAGCCCGATCCCGACGTTTCCATTGCCCTTGAAGCGGACGTTCTCCGTCAGCGCGCTGCTTTGTCCGTAGCCGAACGCGATGTCCGTGCCGGCGGTCTGGGAGTATATCTGCAGCAGGCTGCCCTGGATACCCAAGCCGTAGTGGTCGCCCGTGTTGCCGTACAGGCTGATCTTGTCGCCCAGGGTGTTCGGGAAGTTCAGCGGAAATCCTGGCGAACTGGTACCGAGGCCGATGCTGCCGCTCGGGAGAACGGTGAGGCGGCCCGCGTTTGCCGTCTGATCGACGAAGTTCCAGGAACCGTTGCTGGCGGTGTAGATGCCGTAGTTGCGGCCTGTCGCTGCCGTGTTGGTGAACTGCATGCCGGATCCCCATCCCGCTCCGGACGATGTGAGCTTCAACGCCAGGTTGTTGGTGGCGGCCTTGTCGATCTCCAGTCCGGCATCGGGAGTCGTAGTGCCGATGCCGATGTTCGTCAAGAGGGCTGTGGCCGCTCCGGCGGTTACCTTGGCGAGCGATGCTGCGTCTGAAGCGAGTTGTGCGCTGCCCACCGCATTGGCGGCAAGGTCCGCAGCCGCGACCGTCCCGTCCGCTATCTTGCCTGTGGTCACCGCTGAATCAGCGATCCGGTCGGTGACAACCTTGCCGGCCCCGATGGTGGGGTTAGGATATGTTCCTGTCAGGTCGCCACCCGCGGTGGCTCCAATGCCAACGGCGGCCGTCGTCTGCGTTTTTCCGTCCGGGAACTTCACGCCACCGATTGTGGCCTCGACCACCCCAGCCACTGTTAGTTTGGACGACGGCGTCATCGTGCCGATGCCCACGTTGCCGGTATCGTCACGCACCAGCAGGGAGTGGCTCGGTGCCACACCGGCCGCCACGGTTACATAGGTTATGAAGTAGAAGTCAAAGTCGGAGGCAACGCCGTCATGATACGGTGTGCCGCGCGGATACGAGTTATCAGAAGACTTATTCGGTAGGACAAGCAGGCTGTCGATGGTAGTGACGTTGGAGATGTTCCACGTACAAACCTGGCCCAGTGTAACTGCGGGCGGGGTAGTGATCGGAAAGCTGAGATGGCCAAGGCTGTTTCCGGAGATGCGTTGTGAGGTGAGGAGGGTCCCACCCAGGCCCTCGCCATCATAGATCGAGAGCGTTGCCGACCAGGCTGACCAATCAGTGGTTCCCAGATAGAGTTCCAACCTTGTGAGTGTCCCTGACATCCCTACCGCGAAGGACTGGCCAAGTGACGCGAAGTTGGATGGAATCAGGTAGTTGCCGCTGACCGTCTTCTGGGCCTGATCCTCATATTCCCCGGCCGCCACGTTCGGGTGCGTCACGACGTCCAGCGGGTCCTTCGGATTTGGAGAGGCGATGCCGACGGCTGACGGCCTCACCGTCATCGTATCCACGCTGTTGGCAGCGAGCCTCAGGATGCCGTCTCCTCCCCAGTTGAGGCCGGTGTCGGTATCGCCGACGGCCAGCGAAATGGCCGGGGCGGAAACACCAATGCCGACTTTACCGGTCACGGCGGCCATTGCGCCACCGGAAACCTTGAGCAGGGAGGTTTCATCGGTAGCAAGGTCCGGATTCGGATACGTGCCGGTGAGGTCGCCGCCCGCTGCGCCACTTGGCGGCAGGGTGGTAGGGATAGTCGGCGCGCCGGTCACCTTGCTCCAGGCCATCCCAACGATCTTGGCGTCCGTCACCGCTCCGTCGGCGATCTTCGCCGTTGTTACGGCTCCGTCCGCGATGGTAAGGGCGTATGGGACGCTCGCCAGAGGCAGCCTGGGCGTCATCTCCGGATCGGCACCCATCGAGATACCTACCCAAAGCGGCTGGTTCAGTGGCACCGGAAGCGGGGTGATGGCGCCAAGCGTGGTTGAGACTATGCCATTGGAGGGAGCCAGTGTCTGTGTCTCGCTCCAGAGCGCGGTGCCGCCGGTCGTAACAGCGTACAGCGAGAAGGTGAAGGGTGCGGGCGTCGCCATCGGCTTGTCGGCAGAGGTCTTCACCTGTGCCTGGAAAGGAATCAGGCGCGGCACGTCGGCGCGCGCAAGGGACACGATACCGGGCAGGAGCGCAAATCCCGCCGCAAGCATGGGACGAAGTTTCATAGAGAACCTCCAGATCGCAATCAGGCGCGAGGAGGTCGTCCCTTTCGATGCCCAGAGTCGCTGGAGGACGGCATTCGCGAGGACTGAGACAGATTCTAGCCTGCCCGGCTGCTGGAGGCAAGGTTGGCGGGTCAGTCCCTCGTCAGAGGTCAAAGCGGATGTGAGTCGATGGGAATTACGCCCTTGGGAAAACTCTCTGAAGGCAACACAAAAATCGTGGCAACAAAGCGCTATAATCGGTGTTCCGACATAAGAGTAACCATTCTGGCTTATCATTTACGCGTCTCCGAACCCCAGTTTGTGGCCGGTGCACTCCTCTTTCGTCCTGAACCGCTGCCCTCATTCAGCCGGCCGTCGGTCCACTGCGCGTGCGCCGCCGCGTTCAACGCCAGGCGTACCCGGCGATTGCGGTACCCGTGCGATTGCGGGATCAGTTTCGTCGCGTGACAGTGGGGCAACCAGAGGACTTCAGTTCGCGCGCTGGAAGCGCTCAGCGGGGCATTCCCCTTTGAGCAGCCTGGTTCGCGACTGGTATCTATTCCAAGAAAGTGAGCTTCCGCATGAAGCACTCATACTTTGTGGCGGGTAAGGCCATGGCGGGCCTCATCGTCTCGATGGCCATCGCAACGCCAGGATTTTGCGACGGGTTCCTCAACTTCACCTCCAATCATTCCGTAAACGCCTACCCGAACGTTACGAACTCAACGCGGACCAACGGAACGGCATCCTCCAACGTGTGGGCGATCGCCTACATTGAGCCTCCGAACGATTTCAACAACGGCTACCAACTCTGGCTCAACTACATCACCAGCGGCGCAAGCGGCGCCTTTACGAGCTTCGACTCCAGGCAGGTGCTGGAAGGCTCCGATGCCAGCAATGTAGGCAACCCGGACAAGGCGCCGGCGATCCCCATCGCTCAGGGTGGCAGGATCGTCACGGACACCAACAGCGCGGCCACCCCGCCGATCACGTCGCAGCGGCAGACGCTCACGAAGAGCATATACGTCCTTTGGATGGAGAAGAACGGCACCGCATCGCAACTGGTGTGTGCGCTCGTGAACGACGGGGTGCAGGAGCACCAGGCCGGACCTAACCAGACCAATATCTCTGTCGTCCATACGCTCGTCACGGGCCTCGTGCAGGGAGCGACAACCTTTGGAGCGGCGGCCCTCCCGGACGGCACGGGTTTCGTCACCATCACCGTCAAGCCGGCCAAGTCGATCTTTACGGTGACGTACTTCAAGTGGAACTCCAGCGTGGACACGTATTCGCTGACACAGGCTTACCAGCAGGACTTCAGCCTCCCCGCCGGTCTGACGGCAGCGTACAACGGGAACATCGTCTGCGCGGTTACGCGAAACTACGACCGCATGGCGCGCTGGTATCCCTACCGGCTCACGCTGGCTCTGGATCCGTGCGTCACAGGGAATTACGTCCAGACGAGAGATTATCGCCTGAACGACAAAATGGTGGCGACATTCTATCCGCGGTATTTCCTCACCGTTGTGCCGAAGGACAACCAATGGCACTCGTTGGGCAATGCGGTGAACAACGGCAACAACGCGACGAACCTCATCCCATGCGTAGACGGACGGCTCTTGGCCGCGGTCGGCGAGGCCTCGGGAATGACCCTCTACGCGCGCACCGGGTTCGACACCGGCACACAGCAGGCGACCTGGCAGGGCGCGGGGCAGGGTGAACTCCTGTTCCCCTACACGGACAGCCTCCCGGCGTTCATATATCGGCCGATGTTTCCCGGCGTCCCGCCGGCGGAAAACACCGACGTGAAGTTTCCGGTTGTGCGGGACATGATCGTCAAGAACGACGTCGGCAAGTCCGGGGTGGACCCGACGTATCTGGTGGCATACGAGAAGAGCACCTCGGAACAAGCGCACCGCCTGCCGCTGTCTCCAACGGCAGGCTCGGTTGCGACCGTGCTTGGCATCGTGGATGGCCCGCCGCCCATACCCAACGAGAACTTCCTCGTTGCATCGCCCAGCGATCCCCGGCCGTGGGATTTCGCAAAATCCGACGTTGCCTTCAACTGGACGCGCACCGCGTCCGTCGCGACCGATTCCGAGTATACGTCCTCGCTGAGCGTGGGTGTGGAGGCCACGGCGGGCGCCGAAGTTGGGGGTTTCTCCGCCGATGTAGAGCTCAGCGGTGAAGTGGCGTGGACGCACGGCGACTCGTTCTCCCGGAAGACGGGCGACACCGTCGAGCAGTTCGCCAAGTTCGCCAATTCGACAACCACGGACGCCAACGGGCGTGTCATCGTTACCCCCCTTGGGTCGCTCTATTGCGCCTACCAGACCTTCCGGGGGTACTCATACGAGTTCCTGGATGCCGGAAGCAACCAGATTCCCGGCGCGCAGGTGTACACGCAGGTATGGCCCGACGGTCCGCCCACCATTCAGGTGCTGGACTACTGGATGAACCCCAACGGGCGCCAGCCCGGACACCTGGAGAGCTACATCGTGGACGCGGCGTCCCGCAATGCGCTCGTCGCGCAAAACACGGTGAACTTCTCCGGGGCGACCACGACCAGCGATCCGTCCGGCGGCGGTGGAAACCACCTGTATTTCGGGTACACCGACTCGAACACTGTTGGAGACACGTGGGACCATTTCGTATCGGACGAATCGAAGACATCGGAAGGCATCAAAATCGGTGAGGCGATCAAGGTGTCGGCGTCTTACGACTGGGACGTGGTCAAGGTAGGCGGGAGCGTCAGCGTAGCCCACGATTCGGAGACCACCCGATCCCGGACGACGTCGCAGGATACGAGCACCGGAATCGTTTCGGAGTGCGATGTAACCACAGACCGCGGCGTTCCCAACACCTACTACCACGAGTCATTCGAGACCTTTCTCCTGAAGGATGACAATCACTACCTTCAGGAACTCCTGAGCGACGATCCGAACGGCATCGGGCTGGTGACGCCAACATGGCCGCCGATCGGCTCCACGATGCGCCAGGACAACGAAGCGATCAAGGCGTCCCTGATCCGCACATCCGCGCCGTGGAAGGTGACCTACATCCTCTCGGACACGCCGCTGAAGACGCACAGCCTCCTCATTGGCACGGCAGCGCCCGCAGCCAGCGGCCTCGATGCGCCGCTGGTGGCGAAACTTCAGAAGTACGGTGTCACGACCACCGGCCTGGCCGATCTGCTCATCCAGAAGAAGGAGCAGATGATCGGCAGCGCCCCGCGGCTTATCACCAACCGGCCGTGGTACGAAGTGACCCGCGACGTGGAAGCGAAGGCCCAACGCCTGAACAGAAACATCCGTCGGTATTTCCCGGACTCCAGAGCCCTGAGTGCGGCTCTGAAGAGCCTGACCGTTGCCGATATCGCAGCGCTCCGACGGTACCAGGCAGCATCCGACGCGCGGGACCGGCAGGCATTCCTCAGCGCACACCCTGTCCGCTACCCGGCGTACACTCCGCCGAGCATTATGGCGAAGCCTGCTATCCGCAACACCGGAGCCAGGTTTACGGAAATACCGCCCGCCGGGCAGTGATCTGACACCCGCCGGTTGAAACGGAGACAAATCAGGTGAAACGAACTCATAAGAAACTAGGATATCTGGCAGCGTTGGCGGCGGCGTTGACGCTCGGTGGGGTCAGCCGTGCCGCTATTCGCGACATCCCCGGCAGCTACGCCAGCATCACGGATGCGGTGAATGCCGCCACGCCGGGCGACACGATCCGGTTTTCATCGCCGGGCACATTCCCCTCGATGACCGGAGGCATCACCAAGAACCTGGCCTTCGCCGGGCCCACGAACGGCCACGTGACTATCACGCCGCCGCTTGCCGGTGGCCGCGTATTCTCGATCGGCGCCGGCGTGACGGTGTCGTTTGACCACGTGACCATCGACGGGGGCGTGCTCACGTCAGGCACCGACCGCGGCGCAGGCATATTGAACGCCGGAAACACGACCCTCACAAACTGCACCGTCAGCCACAACAGCGCGGCGGCATCGGGGGGCGCCATCTACAACAGCGGCGGCGCCGCGCTTTCGATGACGAACTGCACCATCGCCGGCAATACCGTCACCGGTGGCGCCACCATCGGTGGCGCGGCTATCAGCAACGGCGGGACCGTTGTGCTCGAAAACTGCACGGTCGCGTACAATACCAGCAACGGCGTAGCGGGAGGCCTGGACAATCGGAACAGCAATTCGTTCACGATCCAGAACACGCTGGTGGCCGGCAACACGGGAGGGAGCAACCCGGACGCCGCGGGGCCTTTCGCATCGCAGGACTACAACCTGGTGGGCAACGGCACAGGCGTAACGTTCACCGGCGCGACATCGCACAATCAGGTCGGGACAAGCGCGGCCCCCATCGATCCCCGGCTGGGCCCGCTTCAAGACAACGGTGGCGCCACCTTCACCGTCGCGCTCCTGCCCGGCAGTCCGGCCATCGACGCCATTCCCGGCGCGGCGCCCGCCAATTTCCCGGCAATTGACCAGAGGGATTCCGCTCGCCCCGTGGATGGTGGCGACGGCGACAACATACCCGAGGGTGATATCGGCGCCTATGAGGCGGATGCGCCCGTTGCATTCTTCGTTGCCACGACCGGCAGCGACTCCAACACGGGCGTGACGGCGAACCAGCCGCTGCGCAACATCGTGACGGCGATCAACCGGTCCGCTCTATCGGGCGTTATCACCATCGCGCCGGGCACGTACACCGAAAACCTTGTGCTCCAAAAATCCGTGGCGCTGCAGGGAACGCCCGGCGCTGCATCCACCACCATCATCCAGAGCATCAACGACGCAACGCGAAGGACCACCCTGGTGGTCTTCCCTGTAACGACGGTCTACCTGTCCGACCTCACGATCACCAACGGCCTCGCTCCAAGTACGGGCATCGGGTCGGGCGGCGGGGTGTTCAACGAGGGAACTCTGACTCTGCATCGGTGCACCGTCACCGGGAATACCGCCGCATACTCCGGCGGCGGCATCGTCAACTACCTCAATGGCACGATGTACCTCTCGGACTCGACGGTGAGCGGCAATTTCGCCGACCAGGCGGCCGGAATCGAAAACGACGGTCTCATGGTAATGAGCGGCTGCACCGTGTCCGGAAACAATGCCAACACCGGAGCGGGCGGCGGCATCGGCAACACCGATATCCTCACGATGACCAACTGCACGCTGAGCGGCAACTCAGCGGGCCAGGGCGGCGGTATCTACGCTGCCACAGGGTCAATCTACCTGCGCAACGTCACCATCAGCGGCAACACCGCCACGGACGGGGGCGGCATCGCCAATGTATCATCAACCTCCTTCCCGGACTCCGGACTGCTGAGTGATAACAGCGTCATTGCCGCCAACACGGCAACCACAGGGCCGGATATCTCGGGAGAGTTCGTGAGCAACCTCGGCTACAATTTCATCGGCAGCCCCAAGGACGCGGTCATCACGTCCAAGCTGGTCGACCAGATCGGGACGGCGGCGATACCCCTCAAGCCCTATCTCGGGACCCTGGCGGACAATGGAGGGCCGACGCTCACAATCAACCCCCTGGTCGGCAGTCCGTTGATCGATACCGGCCCGTCGGGAGTTGCCGGCCCGGCGACGTTCCCGGATACGGATCAGAGAGGCGTGCCTCGGCCCATCGGTGCGAAGAGCGACATCGGGGCCGTTGAATATCAGCCGAGATTCATCGTCACCCGCACGGCCGATGACGCGTCCCCCGGATCGCTCCGCTGGGCGATCGCTCAGGCGAATGCGACTAACAACGCCGTGATCTCGTTCGCCATCGCGCCGATCGGCAGCGCCGGCGGGGTGAAGACGATTGTGCTCAGCGCAACATATGGCGGGCTGCCGGTGATCACCAGCAAGATATTCATCGACGGATGGAGCCAGGGCGGCGTAACGTATTCGGGCACGCCGCTGATCGAGATCAACGGGCAGAACATTCCGTCATCGTTCGGCCTCAACGTTCAGGGTGCCGGCTGCGTGATCCGGGGCCTGGCGATCAACCGGATGCTGAACGTTTCCGGCAATGCCTTCGGAATCGGCCTGTTTAACTCAGGCACGAACGCCTGGATCTATGGCTGCGCTCTGGGTACCGATCCGAGCGGGACCATCGCGCTCGGCAACGGCCAGGGCGGAATCTGGGCCGGCGCGGGCGGCGCGTTGATAGGCTCCAATATGGATGGCGTCAACGACGCCGCCGAAGCCAACATCATCTCGGGCAACGCGGTCGAGGGAATCCTGGTCACTTCGTCCGGCAACGTGATCGCCGGAAATTCCATTGGCACGGACATCACCGGCGCATCCCAACTTGGAAATGGGGTGGGGCTGGCGTATGGCGGCGTGCGGGTGGAGAGCGGCACGGGCAATCGGATCACGCAGAACTCAATCGCCTTCAACTACGGCCTCGGAATCGACCTCGGTGGCGACGGTGTCACCTTGAACGACCTCGGCGACGATGACGGAGGCGCCAACACCCTGCAGAACTTCCCCGTGATCACCGGCGCAAGCACCGTACTCGGCGCCACCACCATCACGGGAACTCTCAACAGCACTCCGGGCAGCACATTCACCGTTGAGCTGTTCCGCAGCGCTTCGAAAGATCCGTCCGGATACGGAGAAGGCCAGCACTATATCGCGACCACCAGTGTGACAACCGACACGTCCGGAAACGGTTCCTTCTCGGTGTCCGTGCCGGCGCTGGCGACCGGGCAGTGGGTCACAGGGACCGCGACGAACTCCGGCGCCAACACGTCGGAATTCAGCCTGGCCTTTGCCGTCCCCGGAACGTCGTTCACGCTTGTGGATGCGGTACGGGCTCTGCAACTGGCGGGTGGTCTGACCGCCTACGGCCCTTCAGACAGCCGCCTCAATACGGAGACCGGCGGCGCTTCGGCAGGCAAAGTGGATCTGCTTGATGCCAGCCGCATCGTCCGCAAACTGACAGGGCTCGAGCCCAACCCGTAAGGTTAGTGAGGCTTCAAGGGGGCGGCGACGATAGCGTCACCGCCCCCTTGCTCACGCTCGCGGAGGATCCCCGAGGGCTGTTCAGGCGCTAGCCTTCGTCTCCCTGCTTCGCCGGATCGCCCACCTGCACAACCGTCAGCAGGAACACACTGTCTTCGAGGGCCTCCACACTGTGGGTGATGCCGCCCTCAAGTGACAGCAGATTCCCCTTCTTCATTTCGATCGACCGCCCGTCGTCCGTCGAGAACACGATCCTCCCGGACACGACCTGAACCGTGATCGGCCCGGAGACCCGATGGTCGTGCAGCTCGTTGCCGGTATGGAACGCAAAGACAGCCACCCTCAGAGGTCCCTCGTGGATGAGCGTAATCTGACCGTGATCTCCGTCGCGGTATTCCGGCTCCCCATAGAGCGACCTGACTTCCTCTTCAATCTGGAACTGGTGCAGCGGCCCTTCCATCCGCTGCTTGGCGTTTTCCCGCGTATCCGTTCGCTGTGACATCCAATCTTCCTTTCCATTCATAAACAGGCCGGCGTGCCAGATGATCGTCATGCCGGGCGGTGCAGACGGGCGGACGCCGATCGGGTGGCGCCCGCTCCGGCGAAAAACCTAGTGAATAGCCCCGCGCAGGTTACCGGGTGCAACCGTTTCTCCGGCCCGGATCAGGTTCCTTGCGGCATCCACCTTTTCCCAAACGTTGCACATCATCGCGCCGCGTACCTTGCCATCCCTCAGGTAGTAGATGACTCCCGTGACGTTCTCGTCCTGCCAGTCGGCGAACGTCTCAAGGCGGGAATCCACCTCCCCGACTGCCTCGTAGCCGAACTCGAACAGGTCGGAGAAGAAGAACGGCATGTAATCGTACGGCTCATCGGCCCCGGCCATGTTCCGTCCCGCCTGTTTCCCCTGGTTGAGCGCGTTATCCCAGTGTTCCACGCGCGTCCGTATCCCGAGCGCCGTATACGGGAAGCTCGCGTTATCGCCCGCCGCGTAGACGCCCGGGTCCGTTGTCCGCAGCCTGTCATCCACCACGATCCCATTCTCGACCTTCAGGCCGGCCGCCTGTGCCAGTTCCACGCCCGGGGCGATGCCGATGCCGACGACCACGATGTCGGAGGGCAGGTTCTCGCCGTTCCGGGTGTGGGTCACGAACCCCTCGCCGGACTTCTCGATTGACGCGGGCGCATCACCCGCCAGCACTCGTACGCCGCTGGCGCGGAAGTGGCCCTGAATCGCTCGCCCCAGACCTTCCGGGAAGACCCGCTGCACGAGATTCGCTTCGGGGAAGACCATGGTCACATCCACGGCATTCTCATTCAGCGCCGCCGCCATCTCCGAACCGATGAACCCTCCACCGATGACGACCGCCGATTTACCGGCCCCGGCCTGTGCGCGCATGCTCCCGTAGTCACCCAGCGTGCGGTAATGGGAGAGGCCGGGAAGGTCGCCTCCGGGGATGGAGAGCTTCCTCGGCGCGCCCCCGGTTGCGAGCAGCAGCTTACCGTAAGAGAACGTGCGGCCATCGGCGAGGTGGACCGCGCTTCCGGCGGGGTCGATGCCCGAGACGGCAGTCCCCAGCGCCATATCCACGCCTTGTCCCTGGTAGAACGCCTCGTCGTGGACGAAGATGTCCGATACCTGCTCCTTGCCCAGCCAGAGCCCCTTGGAGAGCGGCGGGCGGTTGTAGGGAAGCGCTGCCTCCGCCGCGAGGAGCAGGATGGAACCGTCTTTGTCAACCTCGCGGATGCCATCGACCGCCGATGCCCCCGCCAGTCCGCCGCCCACAAGAATGTACCGGTAATTCATCGCAGTCATGATCCATGCCTCCTTTCCTTATATCCCCTGAATTCGCGGAATCTATCCGAACCGCCAGGACCTGATGTCTTACCGCAACCCGCTGGGGACGGCGCCGTTTCACGAAGTGGACAAGAGGTACCGATCACGCGCCCTTCGATCTACGGACGTGGTCGGATGACAAACGTGCGTGGCATGATGGGGTGGGGAGCGCGCATATGGGGCGGGCGCGGGTGTACCGATGGCAATTCCAGCGCATCCCAGCGGCCCGTGATGGCGGTAGATGGCTGCCATCGCCGGGTTGCAGGAAGCTCACCGCGCGATATACAAGCCGGCTCACGCCTGCCTCGTTTCTCAAATCCTAATAACGGCCGCTCCAACCAGGGCGACGCGCCACACGCACGCACGTTGCCCGCTTAGCGCGTGACCAGGCACGGTCACACGCACTCGTTTCGCGCAGGAGGTCGCAATGAACGAGCACGTGCGGAGACTCACTGTTCCCACCCCATGGATTCAGGTCGCTCTACTGACCTTCCTTTTCGGCTTTGCGGTGCTGGGTTTCCTTGCCCGCGCGATCATCACGAACCATCCCCCCGTTCCGCGTCGGATCGTCGTCGATGGCGGAAGAGTCCTCTTCACGGGCGATGATGTCATGGCCGGGCAGCACATCTTCCAGAAATTGGGACTGATGGAGTTCGGCTCGATCTTCGGCCATGGGGCGTATCTGGGGCCGGATTTCACGGCCCAGTATCTGCACCAAGCCGGGCAGGACATGACGTCCTTTTACCTGGCCGCCGGCTTGGACGCCCCATCAGCCCAGAAACAGGTTCTCACCGACCTAAAGACCAACCGGTATGACCCCGCGACAGGCACGCTCTCGTACACGGCCGCACAGGCTCGCGCATTTGAAACTCTGGCGGTGTTCTACCGGGACTGGTTCGGGCCATCTTCCGGTCAGGTCGGGCTCCAGCGTCCGCATCTTGCCGACCCGGCCGACGTCCGGCGGCTGACGGCCTACTTCTCCTGGGCAGCGTGGGCGGCCTCGGCTGCCCGGCCGGGCCGGACGTATTCCTATACCAACAACTGGCCTCCGGAACCGATGGCCGGAAACGCACCGACTCCCGAGGCGTTCCTTTGGAGCGCTCTGAGCCTCATCTCGCTGCTTGGCGGAATCGGCTTGATCATGTTCGTCGTGGGGCGTTACGACATTCTGGGCTGGCATCATGCCGAGGACGAGGATGCAAGCCAGAGGGTTACCTTCCGCCCGCCGGAGGAGGTACGGCTTACCCCATCCCAGCGCGCCACCGCCTGGTATTTCCTGGTCGTGGCGGGTCTCTTCCTGGTGCAGGGCCTTCTCGGCGGCGCGAACGCGCACTACCACGTTGAGCCGGCCGGCTTTTACGGGTTGGGAATCTCCTCGTACTTCCCCTACAATCTCACACGGATGTGGCACCTTCAACTCGCACTCTTCTTCGTCTCGGCCAGTTTCCTCGCCATGGGTATCTTCATCACCCCGATGATCGCCCGGCGGGAGCCGAAGCATCAGGACAAGCTTGCCATTGCGCTGTTCGCGGCTGTCGTTCTCGTCGTAGTCGGGAGCCTGCTGGGTGAGGCCGCCAGCCTCAAGGGCTACATCCCGCGCAGTGGCCCCTGGTTCTGGGTCGGCGCGCAGGGCTGGGAATACCTGGACCTGGGCCGGTTCTGGCAGATACTGCTCGTCATCGGCATGGTCTTCTGGGTCTTCATCCTGGTGCGGGGGCTGCGCAGCCGCCTCGTCCACGAGCATCCGGGCAACCTGCCTTACCTGTTCCTCTACAGCGCGCTCTCGATACCGCTTTTCTACGCGGCCGGCATGATGTTCGGCAAGACGGCCAATTTCGCCGTGATGGACTTCTGGCGCTTCTGGGTCGTACACCTCTGGGTTGAGGATTTCCTGGAGCTATTCACCACGATCATGGTCGCGTACATCTTCGTCCTGATCGGTGTCGTTCGCCTGCCCACGGCGACCCGCGTGGTGTACCTGGATATCATCCTCTATTCCGTCGGCGGTGTCATCGGAACAATGCACCATCTCTATTTCTCCGGCGCGCCCGCCATCCATATGTCGCTCGGCGCTTTCTTCTCGGCCATGGAGGTCATTCCGCTTGTGCTCCTGACGTACGAAGCGTGGCGCTTCATGCGGTTGGGGAGCGCCGAGTCGGCAAACTCGGCGATGAACGTAACGAGCCGCGCGTTTCCGCACAAATGGGCGGTGATGTTCCTCATCGCGGTCGGATTCTGGAATTTCCTCGGAGCAGGTGTCTTCGGGTTCCTCGTGAACCTGCCGATCGTGAGTTACTACGAGATCGGGACGCAGTTCACCGCGAACCATGCCCACGGCGCGATGATGGGCGTCTACGGTATGCTCGCCATCGGCTTTTTCATGTTCGTGGCCCGCTATTTCATCCCGCCGGACAAGAACTCTGAGCGGGCGATGAAGATCTCGTTCTGGAGCCTGAACATAGGGCTGGCCATGATGCTCTTCGTGAACCTCGTGCCGATCGGTATCCTCCAGTTGAACGACAGCTTCACCAACGGCTACTGGCACGCGCGCGAGCCGGCGTTTTTCAGCCAACCGATGGTGCGCTTCTTCGAGTGGCTGCGGATGCCGGGAGACATGCTCTTCATCGTGGGTGGAATATTGCCCATCGTCTATCTCGCGCTGCGGATGTTCGCGGCCCGGGGGCGCTACGCCATACTCCCACCGGAAACCGAAACGGAGGAGTTCACGGAATCCTACAGGACAGCCTGATCGAAATTCCCCGTGGAACGCCCGCCGTGTGTAATCCCACGGCGGGCGTTTCGCGCGGCGGGCGATGAGACCTGAGAGCGGCCGCGGGCGTCCGCGGCCCGGAACGGGGCTGTTACTCCTCGGGTTATCCCACTGCCGGCGGGATGCACTCCAGGCAGGGGTCCGGCCCGTCGGCGCGCACTCATGCGGCGTGGCCCCAGGGGGCTCACCGTCGCCCGGAGAGACGTGAATTGACGCGAACCGCACCCATCGCTATAGGGATTGCCGGTGGACGCCCCGGCGCGGGCCGCAGGACGATTGCCATCAACCTTGCGGCTGCCGTGGCCGCCACCGGCCGGCGTGTGGGCCTCACGGGCACCGATCCCCGTGGGCCAATCATCCCGGAAATGCTTGGCGCCGCTGAACCTCGATGGCGGGACGGAAGGCTGGTCCCCGTCGAGAGATACGGCATCCAGGTGACGGCTCTCGCGTACCTGGTCAGCGAAGAGGAACGATCGGATGGCCGGCGGCCGTCCGGCGCCGACCTGGCTGACCGGTTCGCGCACCTGGTCGCATGGGACAATCTGGACATACTGTTCGTCGAGCTGCCTTCCCTGAAAGAAGCCGCGGCGTTGCTGATCCAACGGCTTGAGCTGGAAGGTACTGTGATAGTCGCCACGCCTCAGGGCGCGCAGGAAGGCGTAACCGAGGCCGCCGTCGCTGACTTCGGGCAACTCGGCGTGCCCATCCTTGGCCTTATCGAGAACCTGAGCTACTACCAATGCCGCCATTGCGGGCAGCGGAACGCTGCGGAAGCGTCCGGCGCGGTCCCGGCTCTGGCCCGGCGCCTTGGCGTTCGCTATCTCGGAGAGGTGCCGATCTCAATTGCCCTCCGGGACTGTACGGACGAGAACCGCCCGGCGGTCGCATGTGTACCGAAACCGCCGGAAGCGGCACTGTTCGAACATATGGCGGTCACGCTGTTGGCCGCCCTGGACGAGCGGGCGGGGAAGTGAAACGAGAAGCCATGGCAGTCAACACAATGAGCATCAAAAAGACCACTCCGGGGGGGAAAAGTCCACAGAAGGTGGTGATCCTCGGGAGCGGGTTCGGCGGGCTGTACACGGCCCTTCACCTCAAGAGCCGCCTCAAGCCCGGGGAGGCGGAGATCCACCTCGTCAGCCGCGAGGACCATTTCCTCTTCACCCCGCTGCTGCACGAAGTGGCGGCGGGTTTGCTGGAGCCATACGAGGTCGCGAGACCTGTCTCCACCCTCGTGGGGAAAGATATTGAATTCCACAACGCCACGGTCGAAAGTCTGGACCTGGACGCGCGCGTGGTGGCGCTGGATGGCGGCCCGCTGCCATATGACACCCTCGTCCTCGCGCTGGGCAGCGAAGCAAACTACTACGGTCTGCCCAACGTCCAGGCGGAGAGCATGCCGTTGAAGACGCTCGACGACGCGTTGAAGATGCACGACCACTTCCTGAGCCTTTTCGAGCGCGCCCGCCGCGAAACGGACCCGGACGCGCGGCGCCGCCTCCTGACGATCGTGCTTGCCGGCGCCGGATGCACCGGCGTCGAGCTTGTCAGCGAGCTCCACCATCTGATCATGCACGGCGTGCGGCAGAAATACCCCGAGCTCGACCCGGTGCGGGACATCGAGCTGGTGGTTGTGGAGGCGAGCGATCACGTTCTATGCCCCCATGACGAGGCCCTCGCCGCCAGTGTGATGGACGCCTTCCGTCGCCGCCATATCCGGGTGATGCTGCACACGGCGGTAACGGGTCGGGAGCCGGGCGCCATCCTCGTCAAAGACCTGCCCAGCGGCCGGACAGGCCGGATCTCGGCCGAAATGCTGATCTGGACCGCCGGCATCCAGCCGAACGATCTGGTTCGGGGGCTTCCACTCTCGAAAGACCCGCGCGGCAGCCTCCTTGTGGACGAGAGCCTCCAGGTGAAAGGGCATCCCGACATCTACGCGCTGGGCGACTGCGCGGCAGCGCCCTGGGAGGGAGAACAGTTCGTGCCCTGGACGGCCCAGGCTGCGCTGCAGGAAGCGCGAACCGTCGCGGCGAACATCGTGGGAGGGATTCGCGGCGGCCCCCTGGTCGCGTTCCGTTACAAGCATCTGGGCGAGGTAGCCACGCTCGGCGGCGCTGAAGGGGTGTCGGAGTTCCTGGGACTGAAGCTGAGGGGGCTCCCCGGCTGGCTTGCCGCGCGCATGGCGCATCTGGCCCGGCTGCCCGACTGGTCGGACCGCGTCCGGGTGGTTGTCGAATGGGGCGCCGATTTCCTGGGCCCGCGGGAAGTGGAAGAAGAATCCCGCACGTTGGCCCACTGACCCTTCAAGGGGGGCTCCGGTTGCGGGCGTGCTGTTATGGCCACGCGCTGGCGTCCAGCATGACCTCGTCCACGTAGCACCAACCCCAGTCCTCCCCGGGTTCGAAAGACTTGATGATGGGGTGTCCCGTGGAGTGGAAGTGCTTGGTCGCGTGCTTGTTCTTGGAGTTGTCGCAGCACCCGACGTGGCCGCAGGTCTCGCATAACCGCAGGTGGACCCATTGGTCGCCCATCTCCAGGCACTCCTTGCAGCCGTCGCCGCTCGGGGTGACCGCCTGAATCTGATTCACATGTGCGCACTGTTTCGCCATTGCACTGCCCCTTTCATCACGGACCGGACGCAATTCAGTCCCCCGTCCCCCCCGCCATCAGTTCACGGGCGTTCGGATCCTCCAGCGCCGCGCGATCCCAGCCCGCGAGATCCGCCGCCGCTTCGTAGGCGCTCTGGGCGAACGCCAGGAGCGTCGCGTCCGGGTTCGCCGCGGTGCGAACGATTTCGTAGGGTAAAACGAACTCTCCGAGCGCCGGGCTGAAGAAGGCCCCCTCCGGTTCCACTTCCGCATCCGCATACCCCGACGGCGTGGGGTAAACGTAGCTGTAGAACGCGGGGTCCTCATATCCATACCCGCCCGGCCAGAATCCAACACTGCACACCTCGTGGGAGTAAGCGGGAACGGTTATCCGGTCGGACATCACCGGCACATTGGGATGCCGCGGCGCGGGGCGCCCGGAGAAACGGCTCACGGTCAGGTCGAAGCTGCCCCAGAAGAAATGGACGGGGCTCGACTTGCCCGTAAAGCGGGCGCGAAATTCGCTGAGGACGCGAAATGCCTGCTGCAGGATGCGCGAATGCCGGTTTGCCGCGTCCGGATCGTAAGACGAGTGCACGCGATCGCGTTTGAAGGGGATAGGGTCCGGGATCTCAACCGGTACGGGCCACATATGCGGCCGGATGTCCAGCGCCTCGAGAGCGCCTATAACCTGATCGTAGAAATCGGCGCACGCACAGGGCTGGAGGCCGAGGGTGCGCGCCTCCCCGGTGCTGGACTCGATCCGCAGGACGTGGTCGATGAAATCAAAATCAATCTGGCAGAGACGCGTGCCGGACGGCATCGGCGAAGTGGTGAGGCCCCGGCATGTCACGTAAAGCGGCACCTGCCACCAGTGATTCATCTTCGGCGCCAGCGCGAGCCGGACTTTTCCTACGACCTGCGTCCACATGTGGAGTGTGGCGTAAGTGTCCTTCCAGTCGGAAAGCGGCAGCGGCGGCCAGGTTTCGTCCCGGGAAGCGTCCGTGTTCCCCGTCGCGGCCTGTGAATCTGTCATCTCCATCCCTCTTTCCTCCTGCAGCCCCACCCGGGAAAGCTGCGCTCATCGCCCCGGCAGACTGTCGATGGCCGCGCTGGTCGGCCGGCCATAGGCTTCCGGGGTCAGATACCGTCCGCGGTCGCCCGCGGGTTTATCCACCTCTGGAACGGTCCGGTGCCCCTGCGCCCAGGCGTCTTTCCGGATTCCGGTGACTTGCCAGGAGACCTCCATCCCGGGTATTCCCCCCGCGATACGGAAAGTATTCCCCTGAACTCTGCTGGCGATGAAGAGGTTGGGCGCCGGGGCGCCGATGGCGGTCAATTGGTACCGGAAGTCCATATTGAGCGCCTCGAAATACCCCGGAAGGTGAACATCGGCCTGGCCTCCAGCATCCAGGACAGCGATACCGTCGTACAGGTTCTTCATGTCCGGACTCTCGACAGACGTGTGGTAAAGGTACTTGTTGGCGGGATCCAGCGGGTGGTCGATCCTGAAGTTCTTCGTGAGGGCGTTAAGGGTACCGTTGATCTGAACTTCCCCTTCAAACCGCCCGGCGAGTCCGCCGTTGACCCCTTGTCCGGCGACTCCCACCCCGGTTTTCGAACCGCTGGGTGCGACGAGATAGCCGCCGAGGAAGCCGAAACTGCCGCCCTGACCCGATACTCCGGCCACCGCGGGCCCATTGGTGCTGAACCCGTACACACCATCCCCATTGACGCTCACACCAGAGACGCCCACGGCGCTGTTGCCGGGGATGCCGCTCGTATCCGCCGACGCGTCGTTGTAACCGAAGACGCCGTAGTTGTGGCCATTTGTGCCGGGACCGTCGTGCCCGTAGCCGTAGACGCCGTACTGACCGGCGCCGGAGACCCCGACGCCGTAGGGCGTGAGTGAGTTCGGCGGTCCGGGGCTGATGACCGTACCAAGCCAGCCCCAGCTCTGCGTCAACGCGTTGTAACCCGTTACACCTGTGCCGGACATCTCATTGCGACCGAAAACTCCACTGTCCGCCGAGCTGGACGTCTGGCCGAAGACCCCGTTGTGAACGCCGTGTCCCCACACCCCCGCGTACCCCTGCGTGCTTTCGCCAATCACTCCATACGCGCCCTGCTCCGACAAACCGTAGACGCCCGTACCGGCGCCCGAGTCGCCCCAGACGCCGACGTGCGCGCCGCTGCCCCAGACGCCGTCACCCGCTGAATTGTCGTTCTGGCCATAGATAGCCGGTAATCCGCCGGCGTGCCCCACGCCGTTTACCGCCTCGTAGCTTGCGCTTTCGCCATACACCCCGGCGCTGCTCGTGCTGATCCCGTAGACGCCGTAACTCTTGGAACTGCTGCCGTAGAGGCCGATGCCGTTGGTGCTGCTGCCCTGGGTTCCGACACCGTCCGTACTCGTGCCGAACACGCCTTTGTTGCTCGTGCTGCCTCCCCGGATGCCGTTGCCGGTGGTCGAATACCCGGCAACCGCATCGTAGTTGATGCTCAATCCGAGGATCCCGCTGTTGTTGTCCGACGAGCCTTCAATGGCCGCCCCGGTCCCGGAGTTGCGCACGTACATCGCGTTGTCCGGAGACGCAACGCTGGCCGTGCCCGAAAGCGGCAGGCTCAGGGTGGCCGAGGGTGTGTTCAGTGCGTACGGGACGCTCGCCAGAGAGTATCGCGGCGCCATTGCAGACGCTTCCCCGGCAATCTGAACCTCCACGAAATACGGCTTGTCGAACGCCAGCGATCCGAACGGGGTGGGAACCCCAAGCTGCGTCGTAAAGAGGCCGTGGCTGCCGGTCAACGTCACCGGCTTGGCTGCCTCGGTCCACAGCGGGCTGCCGCCACTGGCTACGTCATACAGCCGGAATGTGATGTTGTACGTACCGGCAGGCTTTGGCTGGCCCGCCGCGTTGACAAGAATCCCCTCAAACGAGATGGCCTGCGGGATTGCCGCGCTAATGGGCGCCGCCAGCCAGGCGGCAAACGACACTGCGCCTAACGCCGCAGATAATCCGTGCTTCAACACAGCCTCCCATTGATAGCAGTTGGGCCGCGAAAGGTTGGCGGACGGCGGCACCATCCGATTCCTGCGGACTGACAGACGCCGGCCATGGACCTGCAAGCCGTCGCCTCTTCGCGGAAGAGATGATGAATTACAATTGGAACAATCCGGGATGCGCATGCGTTTCCTTTGGCGTCCACCATCTTGATTGCGACGCCTGATGGCGTGAGGAGGAGACACTGATGCCGACCATGCCGGTCATCGAAAGGCCCGTGGCAACCGCCGGAACAATGGCAGCGCGCTACCGCGAGGTCCGGGACTTCACCGAGCGACTGTGCGAACCGCTGGAAACCGAAGACTACGTCATCCAGTCCATGCCGGACGCCAGCCCCACGAAGTGGCACCTCGCGCACACCAGCTGGTTCTTCGAAACCTTCGTCCTCTCGCCGTTCCTTGCCGGCTATCGCTCCCCGGATCCGCTGTACGAATACCTGTTCAATTCCTACTACAACGCCGTCGGCGAGCGCCACCCGCGGCCGAAGCGTGGGCTGCTCTCCCGCCCGACGGTGGCGGAGGTCTATGGTTACCGCGCGCATGTGGACGAAGCGATGCGCGACCTCCTGGCGATCTCGGAGGGCGAATTGGTGGAGCGCTTGGCGCCGGTCCTCACCCTCGGCCTGCACCACGAACAACAGCACCAGGAGTTGATTCTCACCGACCTGAAAAACGCGCTGGCGGGTAACCCGATTCGGCCCGCGTACCGGGACCGATCGAGGGAATCCCATGCTGAGGCGCCGCCCCTGAAGTGGGTTCACTTCCCGGCCGGCATCGCGTGGATCGGGCACGATGGCGGCGGATTTGCCTTCGACAATGAGGGCCCGCGCCATCGGGAATACCTGGAGGGCTTCGCCCTGGCCACGCGCCTCGTCACCAACGCGGAGTACATCGCCTTTGTGGAGGCCGGCGGCTACCGGCAGCCGCAGTGGTGGCTCTCATCCGGTTGGAACGCGGTGCAGGACGCGGGCTGGAGTGCGCCGTTGTACTGGGAGGAGCGCGACGGCCGCTGGTGGCATTTCACGCTTTCCGGGATGCGCCCGGTGGACGAAGATGAACCGGTCTGTCACGTCAGTTATTACGAGGCGGACGCCTATGCGCGCTGGGCAGGCGCCCGGCTCCCATCGGAAGCGGAGTGGGAGCAAGCGGCGGCCGGCCTGCCGGTGACCGGGAGCTTCGCGGAGTGCGGCCGCTTCCATCCGGCGCCCGCCGGCAGGGATGCCGGCCTGAGCCAGATGTACGGGGACGCATGGGAGTGGACCCGGAGCTCCTACGCCCCGTATCCAGGCTACGCGCCGGACGAGGGGGCTCTCGGCGAGTACAACGGCAAGTTCATGTGTAACCAGTACGTTCTGCGGGGCGGTTCGTGCGCCACGCCGGAGAGCCACATCCGCGCAACCTATCGCAACTTCTTCCCGCCGGACGCCCGATGGCAGTTCACCGGCATCCGCCTCGCGAAGGACGCCTCATGACCGCGATAATGCACCACGCCCCCCTGCTGGATTTCCACCCGGACACGGAATCCTTCCTCGATGATGTGCTCCACGGGCTGTCGCTGGCGCCCAAGACCCTTCCGTGCAAGTACTTCTACGACGAGGAAGGGTCCCGGCTCTTCGATGAGATCTGCGGCCTGGAAGAGTACTATCCCACGCGGACCGAGACGGCGCTGATGGAGGCGCACGCCGGCGAAATGGCCACTCTCCTGGGGCGGGACGTGGTTCTGGTGGAGTATGGCAGCGGGAGCAGCACCAAGAGCCGCATCCTGCTCGATAACCTGCCGGACCTTGAAGCCTACGTTCCGATCGACATCTCGCGCGAACACCTCTGCCGGTCGGCCGACTGTCTCGCCTGCGAATACGCCGGTCTGCCGGTTCATCCGGTCTGTGCGGATTACACGGCGCCGTTCCGCCTGCCCACGTTCGGCCGGGGGAATGCCCGGTGGTCCGTCTACTTCCCGGGTTCCACAATCGGGAATTTCCACAGACCCGAGGCGGTCCGGTTCTTGCGGCAGATAGCCCGGGTGGTCGGGCCCGGCGGCGCCCTCCTCATCGGGGTGGACCTGAGGAAAGACACACAGGTCCTGGAGGCCGCCTATAACGACCGCCGGGGCGTCACCGCGGCCTTCAATATGAACCTCCTCCGCCGGATCAACAGGGAACTTGGAGCGGATTTCAACCTGGACCGGTTCCGGCACCACGCCTTCTACAACGAGGATCGCGGCCGGATCGAGATGCACCTTCAAAGCCTGGCAAACCAGACGGTGCGCATCGACCGGGACGACGTGTCTTTCAGTGAGGGCGAGACCATTTTCACGGAGTGCTCCTACAAGTACAGCCTGGAAGGCTTCGCCGGCCTGGCAGCCGAAGCCGGATTCACCGTCCGCAGGGTCTGGACCGACGCGGCCCGCCTGTTCAGCGTTCAATACCTTGTCGCCACGAAGGTGGACCAGCCACCGGAACGGCCATATCAACACGGAGGTGTTACTTGAAAATCATCGTAATCGGTGCCACCGGCACCATCGGCAAAGCAGTGGTTCAGGCGCTCTCACCGCGCCATCAAATCGTTCCCGTGGCTCGCTCCAGTGGAGAGCATCGCGCGGACATCACATCGAACGAATCCCTTCAAACCCTGTTCAAACAGGTCGCGCCGTTTGACGCCGTCGTCATCGCGGCGGGCGAGGGGAGGTTCAAGCCGCTCGAGGAGCTTTCCGACGAGGATTTCCAGTTCTGCCTCTCCAACAAGCTGATGGGGCAGGTGAACGCGGTCCGTATCGCCATGGGGCTCATCAACGACGGAGGCAGCATCACTCTGACGAGCGGGGTTCTCGCCGGCGAGCCGACGCCCGGCAGCGCGGCCATTAGCATGGTGGGTGCGGCTCTGGAAGGCTTCGCCCGGGCGGCCGCCCTTGAGGCGCCGCGCGGCATCCGCGTGAACATCGTCAGCCCTCCCTGGGTGAGCGAGACCCTGGCCGCAATGGGAATGGACCCGTCGGGCGGGATGCCGGCCGCGGAGGTTGCGGGAGCCTACGTGGCAAGCGTTGAAGGAGTTGAGACCGGAAGCGTCCTCGATGCGCGGGTCTTCACCTTCTGAGGCACGGCCCCGGATCGATGCCTGATCGACGTCCGCCCTGCTATTTTTGGCGGGGCGGACGGTTGAAGCGAGGCGCTGCGGCGTCAGAACATCGTGTTGCCGTTTGCGGATGTGGCGGGGACCCGTTGCAGCACATCCCAGTGCTCGACGATCTTGCCATCTTCCAGTCGGAAAATGTCGATGCCCGCCCAGTCGGCGTCGCCCGGCCACTCCTGGCGGCAATGCACGGCCACGAAGTTCGCCTCCGCGATCACCCTCTCGAAGTGGACCCGCTTTCCGGGGTACTCCGCAGCCATCCGCGTGAAGTACTCGATGAACGCCTCTTTGCCGTCGGGGACGGTGGGGTTGTGTTGAATGTACTCCGCTCCCACATACCGTTCCACCGCCTCGCGCGGTTCGCATCGGTTGAACATCAAATCATAGAAGCCCGTAACGGCCTCTTTGTTGCGGTCAAGCTCGGACATCGGTGCTCCTTGCCTTTCAGCTTCGAAGGCGCAGGCCGCGCGGGATGACGACGCGGTCGAGGAGGTCGAACCCGCCCTGGACAAGCAGGGCGAGGACAGCCACCGGTATGGCGCCCTGGAGGATGAGGTTGTTGTCCCGCAGGGCAATGCCCTGGAGGATGGGGTTGCCAAGGCCGCCGGCGCCGATCAGCGCGGCCAGTGTCGCCGTGCCGACGTTGATGACGGCGCTGGTCTTGATGCCGGCCATGATGGAGGGCGTGGCCATCGGAAGGAGAACCCGCACCAGCCGCGCCATCGGAGACAGGCCCAGCGCCTCCGCCGCTTCGGAAAGGTTGGCGGGGATGGTCGAGAGGCCTGTGTAGGTATTGCGAACGATGGGCAGCAGGCTGTACAGGAAGAGCGCCACGAGCGAAGGCACGATGCCGATGCGGTGAAAGAGCGCGATGAGGAAGGCGAGAAGCGCGAGCGAGGGGATCGTCTGGAGCAGGCCGGCGCCGGAAAGCGTGAGCCCGGCGAGGAAGCGGGAGCGGGCCGCCAGTATCCCGAGCGGTACGCCCACGAGGATCGCAGCCAGTAGCGACACGGCCACGAGTTCCATATGCGTGAGAGTGTTCCGGGCGATGTCCCGCGCCACGCTGGAAACGGGCGCCGCGCCGGTGTCCTGGCCCAGCGTATCGCGCAAGAGCGCCGCGGCGGCGTCCTCCGAGGTGCGCTTCCCCAGGACGACCGCGGCGTTCGCCCGTATCATGGCCGCTTCATCCACGTGGCCGGCGAGCCGTCCCATGGCGGCGAAAACGGCGGGCGCGCGGCGCGGCAGTTCCAGCCGGTAGAGGAGGACGGCATCGTACCGGGGGAAGAAGCCCCGATCGTCTTCCAGCACCCTGAGGTTCAGTTTCGCGATCTGGGCGTCCGTGGTGTAGATGTCCATCACATCCGCCTCGCCGTTGGCGAGCGCGCCATAGGCCAGGTCGTGCTGAATGCCCCGCACGTCGCGCATGTGCAGCCCGTAGACGCCGGCGAGGCCGGGAAAGCCGTCCTTGCGGCCGATGAACTCGTGCGAAAGCGCGAGGCGAAGGTCCGGGTGCGCGGCGAGGTCCGAAAGCTTGTAGAGGCCGTATTTCTTCTGTGTACCCGGCAGCACGGCGAGCGCGTACCCGTCGTTGAACCCGAGGGAATCGCTTACGCCGATGCCGCGCGGCTTCAGAAAAGCGCGCATTTCGGCGACGGATGGCCTTCCGCGGGACTTCATGAGCACCTCGGCGATCGTGCCGGTGTACTCTGGATAGATATCGATGCCGCCGGACTTGAGCGCCTGGTACACGATCTCCGTGCCGCCCAGGTTCTTTCGGTGTTCCACCTCCGCCGACCCGGTTTGCCGCGCGAGCTGGGCCAGCGCATCGCCCAGTATCCACGATTCCGCGAACGCCTTCGAGCCGATGGTCACCGCCGGCCGCGCGTGGGCGCCGGCGGCGCCGAGCAGAAGCCACAGCAGAAGCGCCGCGGTGCGCCTCATCCGGCAGCCTCCGCGGTATCGCTCCAGAGCGGGCGCTGGGCACGGATGAACTCCGTGACGAACGGGTCCGCCGGCTGCTCCAGCAAATCCCTGACGGCCCCGCGCTGAACGATGCGACCGTCCCGCATCATCGCGATCTCGTCCCCCAGGTAGCCCGCCTCGCCCATATCGTGCGTCACGAAGAGGACCGTCTTGTTCAAGCGCTGAAAGATCGCCTTCAGGTCCTCCTGGAGGCCGGAGCGGACGATGGGGTCCAGCGCGCCCAGAGGCTCGTCCATCAGAAGCGCCTTCGGGTCCAGCATCAAGGCGCGCATCAGGCCCACGCGCTGGCGCTGTCCGCCGGAGAGTTGCACGGGGTAGCGGTCCAGAAGGTACGGCTCGATGCGCGCCAGGTCGCACAACTCCGATAGGCGCTGGCCGATGCGTTGCTCGTCCCAGCCTAGGTGCCTGGCGACGAGGGCGATGTTGCCGGCGGCCGTGAGGTGGGGGAACAGTCCGCCGTCCTGTATCACATAGCCGATACGCCGTCGCAGCGCCATGCGTGTCTTCTCCGTCATCGCCGCACCGTCGACCGCGACGGCGCCGGAATCGGGCGTGAGGAGGCCCACCACGAGGCGCAGCAATGTGGATTTTCCGCACCCGCTCGGACCGATGAGCACAAGCGTGCGCTGCGGCGGAACCTCCAGAGTGGTGTTGGCGAGGGCAACCTTGCCGTCGAAGGACTTGCTTACGTTGTTGAGCGATATTTGCATGGCATGAGGCAAAACCCTTTCGGGTCTTGCCTGAGTATGCCACGCGCGCTTCGCCGGCTTCCACTTACCCCGCATGAAACGGGGGCGGTTGCTATTGGCTGGGTAAGCCCAGGCTCAACGCCCACTTCACCGCCGGCACGACTGAGAGCCGCCCGCGCGGCTCTAGAAGCGATACTGCCCCTGGAGCGTGAGAAGATCGTCGGTGCGGGAGCGACCCTGCTGCAACGCCCGGTCATAAAGGGTGAGCTTCGGTGACTCCCAGGCCACTGTCAAGCGGATATGGTCGTCCACATCCTGAATCGCGGCGATTCCCCAGCTCCGAATCTCCCCGTCCCCATCGAGCCGGAATCTGTTATCCGTGTCCGGATCGAATGAGGCGTACCGCGCGGCCAGCGAAAGGCTGTTGGACAGAGGGTGTTCGTAAGAGGCGAACCAGGCCCGCGCCGGAGCCGTGCCGTATGGGTCCCCCTCCCCAAGGTTGAGCGCCATATCGCGCGCACCGATGTACTCGGCCCGGGCTTCGCCGCCTGCGACATCTTCCGCATGGGCCGCCACTGCCCATCGCTTGCGGTCGATGTGCATCCCGGACACGGTTTGCTGGCCCTGGTAAAGCGATATCGACGCCTCAGCCCGGGGGTTGAGCGAGTGGTGGATTCGGGCTATGAGGTCTTTGTAGTTGTCGGTATCCTGAAGCCGTCCGGCCTGACGGACCGACCTCCCGTTCGTGATCGCCAGGTCGAAATCCGTCGTCCTGGACAGTCCTCGGGAGACATTGAAGCCCTGATCACGTGTGTGGGGGAACAGCGTGGACCATCCCGCGGGGAGTTCCGGGAATTCCCGGTCAGCCGAAGACCGCTCGATCTCCGCGCCGAAGGGATATAGAAACTGGCCGCTGCGCAGGGTCCAACCAGCAACGTGGTTCCGGCGCGGCGTGATGTGCCAGTCGAAGTAGGCATCTCGCACCTTCGTATTATTCTGGCCACCATCAAGAGACAGGACGAAGCGCCCGTTCTCCGTCCGATGGCTGATACGCAGGCGCGCCCTTCGCACGAGGAAATTGCTGGAGGGCTGAACGTTCTTTTGAAACGTCGCGCGGGCCTGGATGTACCCGGTGATGGTTGTGCGGTTCTGGCCGGCGGCGGCCGCGCCCCCCACTGCTCCGACGGGAGCTTCTGCGCTCGCGTGGGCAGACGCAACCTCCTTCAGGGCATCGGCGCGAATCGCGTCCGCGTCGGTCTGCGTGATGATACCGCGCCTCACCAGGCCGCGGAGGATGGCTTCGCCCATCTCATCCGCCCGCGCGGCCGTTCCGGCCCCTGCCAATATTCCAATAACGAGGATCGCCAGCAATCTCTTCATTGTTCGTCTCCAGTGTTCAATCGCGTTTCTGCCGCATATGGTCAGTCTACAGCCCGTCAACCGGGAAACACACCGTCGAAATGCCTCATGGAACATACATCGTCCCATTGGTGTCGAAAATATAGAGAATACTGAATATTGATGAGGGAGGTCATCGAAGGAGCAGACGTCGCATCCCGGTTTGGGCTGTCCACACTGGGCCGTTTCGTTGACACCGCTTTCGTGGCGGTAGGCTACTCAGCTTGGGCTGTAGATCGTCCGTCAGTTAGACGTATGGGCTTCCCCCAGACCATTTCAGCTCTCCAATGAACGGCCAAACATTCCTGGGCTGTCTGCACGCAATAGTTCGATTTTAGGAGGACCCGTATGATTCATCTCGATAGTGAGACACAAAGGAAGATCAAAGTACCCTACGCCCTTCGCCGCGTACCTGCCGAATGCCTCTCAACCGTGCTCCCGCTTCCCCTCAAGATCAATGCGGGGGACATCGCGTTGGCGGAGGTGGAGACGATCGGCAAGAACAACCGTCTGGAACTCACGTCGGGGCGCAACGCAATGCTCCACGTGGGGGATCGGATTGCGGTTGTATTCGGCAACAGATACGCCACCCAACAATTCGAGGGTTACGCCGGCAAAACATCAAAGGGCTGTGACCTGATGTCCATCGGCGGCCTCTGCGGCCAGGTAAAGAGCAAGCACGCGGGCGTATCCGGCCCAACCAAGCTCCGACTACTTGGACTGCTTGGCGACTCGGTCGGCTATCCCTCCTCGCTTCGGCACTTCCCGGTTGAGCCGACTTACGACGGCCCAAGACCCCGCGTCGTCGTCGTATGCGGATCGGCGATGGATTCCGGGAAGACGCATGCCGCCATGAGCCTGGTCATCGGCCTCAAAAAGACGCACGAAGTGGCAGGTGTGAAACTCACAGGAACCGCCGCCGGCAAAGATACCTGGCACCAACTGGACGCCGGAGCATGCGTCGCTTTGAATCACGTAGATGGCGGCTTCGAGTCCACCTACATGTGTTCACTGGACGAGCTGCTGGATCTGAACCACCGCTTGGTCGCCGAGGCGGCCGCCCACGGGGCGGAGTGGGTGGTCATGGAGATCGCCGACGGCCTCTTCGAGCGTGAAACAGCCGCGCTGCTTCAGTCGCACTGCTTTACATCAACCGTGGACGCGTGGATATTCTCCGCCGGCGACCCCCTGGCCGTACACGGTGGCGTTGGGATTATGCACGGGTGGGGGCTGAAACCAGTCGCGGTTTCCGGGCTGGTTTCAATGAGCCCTCTCGGTATCCAGGAAGCGGAGGCAGCGACGGGTCTGCGGTGTCTCACCGCCCAGGAACTCCAGGCCGGGGTACTGAATGACACCCTCCTGTCCCTGCCTCGCGCCATGGTACCCCATGGTGGTCGCGTTGAGTGCGACGACTCCCCTCGGCACGAGCTTCTGGCCGTATGAGCCGCGGCCGCGTGTACGAATGGGCTCCCGACGCCACCCGACCGCTCGGCGGTCGAGTGGCGTCGGCCATCGTGCGTCTTCCCCGGCTGGAACCCTCTCAGGAAGGGCGCCCACGCCTGTGGGGTCGATACGTGCGAGTAAGGAACGCGAGCTGGCTGAAC
Organism: Armatimonadota bacterium; assembly: GCA_036504095.1. Taxonomy (NCBI): domain Bacteria; kingdom Bacillati; phylum Armatimonadota; species Armatimonadota bacterium. Next base: position 69,240 of record DASXVS010000032.1, read on the forward strand.
GTAAGCGGGCCCGATGGGGAATCCTATCGACCGGAACCTGTCGGCTGCGCGCAACCGGACGCCGACGGGGATTTCCTGTACGAGCCGGTGCGGGGAGGCGGACGGGTAGACAAGATGCCGGTCCCGGGGCCACTCCGCCGGGCCCGCTACATCGAAGCGTCCCGCTTCGGTGAGGTGAACACCTATTATCACCTGGACCTCATCGCTGGGTACATGGACGGCTTGCTTCACGAATTGGGCATGCCATCCCTGCCGCCCATCGTTGCGGTGGTCAACGCCCATCATGCGGCGACAGAGACGGATCTGGTTCGCGACGGAGTGCTGAAGAGCAAAGGTTGGCTGCCTTTTCAGGGCGGACACTACCGGCTGCCCAGCCGAACGTTCGACATCCAGGAATACGAACCCGTATCCCCTGATGGTGAGATACATCTCGGTCCCGGCTGGCAGTTGTGGACACACGGGGCTTTGCCGGATTGCGCCGGCACCGCGTACCGTGCCAACGCCTCGCACAACGCCGGGATACTGTACCACGAATACGGCCACCATCTGACAAGGCATACCGCCGATTTCCGGGCGAATTCGTTGCGTGCGCCGGATAACCAGAACAACCGAAAGTCGGCGATGGACGAGGGAACGTGCGACTACTGGGCCGCCGTGATGCTTCAAACGCCCCACATCTGGGCGTGGCACCGCCGGCACGACGAACAGGAGGTTCACGCCCGAAGCCTTGTTTCCTCCGCGACAATGGCCGATTTTGACGCGTCACCGACCGCCGACGCGCATGCGAACGGCACGATCTGGGGAACGGCGCTTTGGGATTTCCGAACGGCCGTCGCCCTCGCCGAGGCCGGGGACGGCCGTCGCGCCGACCGTCTTGTCCTGCAAGCGCTCCACCTTATGGGGCGCTGGTACGGGGAGAAGGAAAGGGCAACCGTGAAAGGCGTATGCAGGGCCAGACAGGAGTTCGCGACAGGGCTTGCCGCTCTGCTTCAGGCCGACAACGATCTGTATGGTGGTGCGTATCGCGACAGCCTCCTCTCCGCGTTCGCCCGGCGCGGGATCACTCCCGATCCGGGCTGGAACGCTCCCGCGAGAGACGTACTGCTTCGCGCCCGCCTGCATGCGTCCGAGGAGGGCGGGCAGCCTGAATCCGCAGTTTCGCCGATAGACAAACTCCGGAAGCACGTGCCTGCAGACGAAATCCCCTGCGACGGGGATCTGCTTTCGGCGGAGGGCCTGGCGGACCGTTTGGCACGCTGGGAGGATCCACCGTTGTCCCTTCTCGCCGGCGGTGACGTGATGCTGGGCGGACGAGCCAAATCGGTACTCCAGACCGGCGGGTTCGACCACCCGTTCGCCGCCGTGCTCCCGCTCCTGCGCCGCTCCCCCGTCGTTCTGGCCAATCTGGAGGGGCCGCTGGCGCGAAAGGCGCAGAAGCAGTCGCGCAACTACTCCTATAAGGCGAACCCACGCTCGGGATCCGCCCTCGCACGGGCCGGCATAAACGTCGTTACTGTTGCGAACAATCACCTGACGGATTGCGGCCGGGAAGGCATCCTGGAGACCCTGGATGCGCTCGAATCGGCAGGGGTGGCGCCCCTCGGCGGCGGAAGGGATGCCGAAGCCGCGCACCTGCCCGTAGTCATGGATTCGGGCGACATCACCATCGGGCTGCTCGGCTATTATTGGAACCGACGATGCGCCGCCATAGGTGATCTCCCCGGCGGCGCCATGGACACGCCGGAATCGCTGGAGGATGATATACGGCGCCTCCGAGGGCGTGTTGACCGCGTGGTCGTGGCGTTCCACTGGGGCGTACCCTACGAGCGGGAGCCATTGGCGGAAGACCGCGCCAAGGCGCAATTCGTCATCGACTGCGGCGCCGACGCCGTCATCGGCTGCCATCCACACGTCCTCCAGCCATTCGAGGTCTACCGGGACCGGCCCATTTTCTACAGCGTCGGAAACTTTGCGTTCGGATCCGGCAACAGCAAGGGTGAAGGTCTGCTGGTGGGGCTGCGGTTCGATCCGACTTCTACCACCGTATCGGTGTATCCGCTCTACGTGAAGAATCGCGATCCCCGAGTAGACTACCAGCCCAAGGTGCTGACAGGCGCGGGCGCCGAGAGCGTGCTGCGACGGCTTAAGGGGATTTCAGGAACCGCGGGGCAAATGCTCAACATCGAGGGTGGCCGCGGCGTTCTTCGTCTCCCGTTCGATACCGCCATAACGAAAGAGGCATCCGTGAATGCTGCGTAGATGGACAAGAGGCGACCCGGCGACTCCGTGGTGGTGGGACCTCCTCCCGCTGCTGCGGCCTTTTCGGCGCCCCTTATTCTGGGCGGGACTCGCGATGGTGGGCGACGCGATGGTCACGGCGCTGCGCCCGTGGCCGCTTAAGGTAGTCACCGACCGTGTTCTCTCCCACAGAGCCACCCGTGTGCCGTTCATCGGCCACTGGCTCCAGCATGCTCCTCTTGACAGGATGCACATCCTGTATGGCGCGTGCGCTACAACCCTCCTGATCGCTCTGACTACCGGGGTCTTGACATACCTCTATACCCGCTCGATGGGCGATATCGGCCAACGATTCGGCTACATTTTGAGGCGGGATCTCTTCGCCCATATGCAGCGCCTCTCGCTCCGGTTCCACGATCGGCAGCGAACGGGGGACCTGATCACGCGCATCACATCCGATGTGCGGTCCATCCAGGACCTGGTGGAGAACGGCGCGATCACGCTCATGAGCAATGCCTGCCTGCTGGCCGGGATGCTCGTGTTGATGTTCTGGCTGAACTGGCGCTTCGCCCTGGCGGCGCTTTCCGTGGCGCCACTGCTGTTCTGGACGGTGTTCCGCTACACCCGCAGGATCAAGATCGCCGCGCGCCAGGGTCGCATCAGCGACGGCCTGCTCGCCTCGGTTGCCCAGGAAACCCTGGCGTCGATCCGTGTGGTGCAGGGATTGGCCCAGGAAGAGCAGCAGGACGAAAGATTCCGCATCCAGAGCGAAAACAGCCTGGAAGCCTACAGAGTAGGCGTTTACTACCAGGCGAAAGTTGCTCCCTATGTGGATATGCTCGCCGCCATTGGGCTCGCCGTCGTTATGTGGTACGGGGCCACGCGGGTGCTGAGCGGTGAGCTGACCACCGGGGACGTGATTGTGTTCTTCGCCTATGTTACGAACCTCTACAGCCCCATGAAAGCGCTTTCGCGTCTGTCTTATTCCTTCAACAAGGCCAGTGTTGGCGGCGAAAGGGTTGCGGACGTGCTGCGCACCCAGCGCGAAGTGACCGATCACAAGGGCGCTCATCCCGCGCCTCGCCTGCGGGGCTCCATCGAATTTCAGGACGTCTGCTTCGAGTACATTCCGGGCCGCCCAGTGCTCAACCATATCAACCTCTGCATACAGCCGGGAGAGCGGGTGGCCATTGTTGGATCAACCGGGGGCGGAAAGAGCACGTTGGTCAGCCTGCTTCCACGCCTCTACGATCCGACCTCCGGATCCGTGCTGATCGACGGCGAAGATATCCGGAAGTACCAGCTTAACACATTGAGGGAACAGATCAGCATGGTCCTTCAGGACTCGCTGCTGTTCCGCGGCACCGTTCGGGAGAACATTGCCTTTGCGCGGCCCGATGCGACCGATGCGGAGATCAAAGCGGCGGCGGTTATTGCGAGCGCGGACGAGTTCATCAGCCGTCTGCCTGAAGGGTATGAAACGATGGTGGCCGAACGTGGCAGCACGCTCTCCGGAGGGCAAAAGCAGCGCATCGCCATCGCCCGGGCGATCGTGCGAGACGCGCCGGTTCTCATTCTGGATGAACCCACAAGCGGCCTGGACGCGAGTTCCGAGCGCATCGTCATCGAGGCGCTTGAAAGGGCCGCGATGGGACGCACAACCCTCATCATCGCGCACCGACTTACAACGGTGCGCTTCGCGGATCGGATCATAGTGCTGGACCGCGGCCGCATAGCCGAGGCGGGGACGCCGGAGGACTTGCTGGCAATGAACGGACACTATGCGAAATTACATCGGCTTCAGTTTGGGGCCAAATCTGCCGGCGTGGCTGTGCCGGCCCCCCCGGCCCCGTTACCCTGACCGACTATCGCCACCTGGATCAGGCTGGCTCTCCCGGGCGTCCGGGCTCTCTGAACGAAGGGACTCCAATGAGCACATACATGAAGCACCTGACCATCGCGATGGCGGTGGTGGCAGGCTGCATACTGCAGACTCGGATCGCGCGCGCAGAAACCGTTGTCGCCACCGTTACCGTGGGCGCGGCGCCGCACTCCGTGACGGTGGATTCGGTCACGAACCGCGCCTACGTGACCAACTACGGCACAACCGCGCTGCCCGGGACTACGGTGTCCGTAATCGATGGCGCAACGACAACAGACACCGTCATGAAGACAATCTCCGTAGGGATTCACCCCCGCTCCGTCTCGGTGAATGCCGCGACGCATATGGTGTACGTGACAAACTACTTCGGCGACAGCGTATCAGTGATCAACGGAGACCCGAGCAGCCCCACCTACAACACTGTCCTCACAACCATCGCCGTCGGGCCGCATCCGCGCACGATTAAGGTCAACCCCGCGACAAACCGCGTGTACGTGGCGAACTACGGTACCACGAGCGTGCCGGGGACAACCGTCTCCGTGATCGACGGCAGTCCGGGCAGCGCGACATTCCACACGGTGGTCAAGACCATTATCGTGGAATCCAACCCACGGCATATCACCCTCAATCCGACGACGAATACCCTCTATGTCGCAAACGAAGGAAGCGCGAGCGTAACCGTCATCAATGGCGCCAACGACACCTTTGTCAAGACCATCCCCGTCGGTCTGAATCCGTATGACATCGCGGCCGACACGACGACTAACCAGGTCTACGTCGCCGATGCCGGAACAGACACGAATATCAGCAACAGCATCTCCGTGATCGACGGCAACCCAGGCAGTTCCACGCTCAACACCGTGGTAAAGACCATACCGGTGGGCATCCAGCCCCGGTCCATCGCCGTGAACTCCAGGACCAACACGTTGTACGCGGCGAATTACGGGACGGCCAATACTCCGGGGAACACTGTCTCCGTAATCAATGCAGACCCATTGAGCCCCGGGTACAACACGGTGGTGAAGACGCTGGGCGTCGGACTGAACCCTCATGCCGTCCAGGTGAACGGTTCCACTAATCGCATCTATGTCGCCAATTACGGAAGCGACACCGTTTCTGTCATCGATGGCGCTACCAATACCATCTTGCCGGTAAACCTTCCGACAGGGACCAATCCGTACGCGGTGGCTCTCAATACCACCACCGGCCGTATCTTCGTCGCAAACTACACAAGTGACAATGTGACGATCATCCAGGGGCCGCAACCATTGCAGCCGTTCACGATCGCCGACGCTGTACTGGCGCTGAAAGCCGCGGGCGGCCTTTCACCCACCACTCCGTCAGAAGTATTGCGCTTGAACGTGGTGGACGGTTCGCCCGCCGGCGTAGTCGATTTCTTGGACGCCGTCCGCATCGCGCGCAAGGTGGCGGGGCTGGAGGCAAACCCCTGAAGGGAAATGGGAAGTTCTAATTGATGAACGCCGGACATCCTGCGTTCATCGTCTTAGCGGCATAGCGTCGCGGGCCCGAGGACGGTCCGTGGCGCGCAATACGGCACGTGACCACGCCGGGCGGCGGTACACCGAGTGCTGCGGGGACCTTGAACAAGGGTGTCAACCCCAATGGTGTTGCCCGAAATAGCGCGGTGGGCGAAGGCGTGATCCGCTCAGATGATTCCGGCGAAGGCTTTCACGAGGTTCACGCCCAGGTCCGCCGTGTCCAGCCAGCGGTTCATATGCGTTTCGGCCTTCTGGTTCTGCGTCCTTCGGAGGCGCCACTCGGTATATGTGGGCTCGCTCCCCGCCTCGGTGTATGCGTCTTCCCGTTCGATAACGATGTGCGGGTAACGGGTACCGAATAGCTGGGTTTCGACCAGACCCGTGCGCGTCTCGCGCTGGTAGATGGGCCCACCGGGCGAGGTGTCGCGCACAAACTCGAGTGTTGCGCAGAGGATTTGCTCAACCATATGCCGCCGCAGGCCGGACCGGTCAACGCTCTTTCCGGCCGGCAGCATAGCCAACTTGTCGTCCTTGTGGTACCGGCGCATCAGGACGATCTCCCGGGTGCTAGCCTCCAGCAGATTCCCCAGCGTGTCCTGGACCATCTGGCTGTACTGGCGTTCTGCCGGCGTATATGGCGTTTCGCGACGGGTTGCGAATAGATCGTTTTGGCGAACGGGCGCCGCTGCACCGGTCAGGATGCCGGTGTTGCCGCCGTTGATGCCGCTATCGTCCGACCTGTTGGCGGCATGCACTGAAAACGATGGGATAGCGGAAAGGCGGCCGCGGTCAGCGGCGATTGTGCGACCGTTCCGCCGGGCCGAAGTTACCTTATGGTCGGTGCCTGCCCTATTTGGGTATAGTTCTGTCATATTGCTTTGCGGCGGGCAAGAACGCGCCTTTCGCCGCTCCCACAATTAAGATACCACCATCGACGGGCTGGGGGAACAGGCATAAGCAATGCTTAATCGGTTCTTAGGCAGCCCAGGCCGGTCGCAGTGACGCAAGGAATAATGATGACCGATACCTACGTAATGGAGCTTGCCCATGCCATGCCGGGGAGGATCCGGCTGCGCTGGCGCGGCGACGACGCGCCCCCTCATCCCTTCCTGGCCCGGTTGGAGGCGCTTCCACACGTCAGTGAGGTACAGTGTCGTTTCGCCACGCGCTCCGTGTTGCTGCTCGGGGATTCGTCCCTCACGGCGGACACTGTGAGGGCGGCCACCGCCAAACTTGGCGTGACGATTGTAGACCCGCCGCCGCCAAAGCCCGTATTTGAGCCGAAGCCCAGGCGCTCGGATGACGCCAAAGACGCTCTGTGGCAGGATGTTGAAGCCGCGCTACTTATTGTGGTGATGCTGTCGTGGGTTCGAGACCTTCTCGTAAATCGCGTGTTTCGATTGAGCACGGTGCTGCTCATCGTGATCACCGCGATGGACCTGTACCGCCACTGGCTTCGCCGTCAGGCGGACGCGAAAAGCGATGACGCATCGACGCTTGAGACCGTGGGGGTATAACGCGTGGCAACCCATGGGGGCAAGCCGGCGCCGGTCACCGAGGATTGGAAGCGCGTTTTCGCCAAAGTCCTGATCCGAATGCCGAACTACGTCCGCCTCGGCTGGAAATTGGCGCGCTCAAGCGAGATCCCGAGACGGCACAAAGCGGGGCTCCTCGGTGGCGTGCTCTACCAGTTGGCGCCCGTCGACCTGGTTCCGAACATTATACCGGTTCTGGGGCAACTGGATGACGTTGGTGTCCTGCTGTATGGCATCCGGTCGGCGCTTCGGCACTGCCCTCCAGACCTGGCAGCACAGCTGATGTCTGAATACGGCGTATCCGAGGCGCAGCTGAACAGGGACATCTCCGCGATGAATACCGTGGCGCGGGGGTTCGGACGCCTCATCGCCCGCGGCGCCTGGCGCGGTGGAAAGGCGACCGCGCGAGTGCTGGGCCGCGGCGTCGCCGCGGGCGCGACCCTGGCGTGGGCCGCCTACCGGAGACACAGGTGATAAACGGACACGCCAACCTGCTGGAGAAAGCACATCAATCGCCGGGGCGCTTGCGCTTGCGCTGGGCCGGCGCCGGCGCGCCTCCGGAAAGCTTCCTCGACGGGGTCCGCTCGGCGGAGGGCGTCCAACTGGTAGAGTATCGCGAGACAAGCCGAAGCCTTGTCGTACATTGCGCCGTGGGCTTCGACGATGCCGTCCTCCGGGATATCGCCGTCGAGCACGGCTTGCTGGTAGGCGAACCAACGCCGCCGCAGCCCGTTCACGTGAGGATTCCGAATCCCGACAACGGTGGCGCTCGCCGCCCCGGCCATTCGAACCCTTCGTCCACGCTTCACGCCTCTGAAGCCGTGCATGTGGAACTCATCCACGCCGCCGTCCCCGGCCGCGCCCGCTTCCGCATCCAATGGCTACGCCGCCGGCCCAAGGCGGCCGCACGGCTTGGCGAAGGGCTCGTATCCGTGCACGGCGTTCGCGAGGTTCAAGTTAACACGGCCCTGTGCACCGTGCTGATTGAGTTTGATCCGGTTGAACAGACCATCCGCACGCTGGTGCGGGCCATGGGAGAGCTCCTCGACGAGCCCGTGGACCTGGTGATTGCGCCGGGCCAAACCCTTGCGCCGGGATGGGACCGATCGTCGCCGCGCCGCGCTGGAAGGGCGAGGCGCCGCCCGCCGCGGGAGACATACCAGTGGGCCGCCGCCGCCTCTGTTCCGGATGTGCTGCTCGAGATGGACGTGCGCGGGCAGACCGGGCTTGCTCCCGAGGAAGCCGCACGGCGCCTGGCGGCCCAGGCGAATAACGCCCTGGATATCGGCAGGCGGCGGCCATCCGGCGAGATACTCAAGGAGCAGTTCATATCGGTCCCGACGGTGCTGCTGGGCGGCGCGGCGGGCCTCGCTGCCGCCACCGGTTTCGCGGCGGATGCGCTGGCGATCGGGGCCGTGCTCTTGATCAACGGCATCATCGGCTACGTTACGGAGCGTTACGCCGAAGGCGCGATCGAGGCTCTCCGCAAACTCGGATTCCCGCAGGCGCATGTCGTCCGCAACGGCGAGCGTAAGGTGGTGCCTGCCACTGGGTTGGCGCCGGGGGACATCATTCGTCTGCGGGCCGGCTTCATCGTTCCCGCGGACGCGCGGCTGATTGAGGGCCATGTGCTCGTCAACGAGGCAATGCTCACCGGCGAAGGCGAGCCAGTGGCTAAGCACAGCCATACGACTGCGCCGCCGAAGCACGTCCACGAGTTTCAGAACGTTGTGTTCCAGGGAACGTCCGTGATTGACGGCCGCGGGCGGGCGGTGGTCCTGGCTACCGGAAAAGACACGGAGCTGGGGCGGATTCAGGGGATGGTGCAGGAGGCTGTAACGCCACGGACGCACCTGCAGGACGAACTCGATCGTTTGGGCAAAGTGCTCTCCATCGGCGCCATGGGGGTTTCTTTCGGCCTCCTGGCAATCGCCCTGCTGCGCCGGCTGCCACCCTTCCAGACGATCCAGACCGTTATCTCGCTTGCGGTCTCGGCGGTTCCGGAAGGTCTTCCGGCAACCGCAACAACGGCGCTGGCCGTCGGCATGAGCCGCATGCTCCGGCGGAAGGCGATCATCAGAAGGCTGCCCGCCGTCGAGTCTCTTGGCAGCGTCACGGTCCTGTGCGTCGACAAGACCGGCACGATCACGCTGAATCGTATGACCGCGTCGTGCTACTGGTGGGAAGACTGCGTCTTCCGCTACCGCAATGGGGACGCTGCCGGTGAGTTTTCGCTGGACGGCCATCGCGTAGACCCGCAATCGCAAACGCCATTGGATGCGATGCTGCGGGTCGGCGTCCTCTGCAATGAGGCCAAACTGTGGAACGCTCCGGACGGGGTCAAGGTCAGCGGCAGCTCTACCGAGGGCGCGCTTCTGCTGGCCGCGCATGCGGCGGGGTACTGGTATAAGGACCTGCGCTCATCGTATCCGCTCGCACTTGCGCCGCGCCGCGAGCCCGGGCAAACGCGTATGACGAGCGTGCACAAGGACCCGCAAGGCCGGTTGCTGGTTGCTGTAAAGGGAGCGCCCGAGTCGGTACTCGCCCTTTGCACCCACAAAATGGATAGTTCCGGGGCGCCGGTTCCCCTTTCGCCGGACGACAGGGACCGATACCGAGCCGCGAACCGCAGCATGGCGGAAAATGGCCTCCGTGTCCTGGCCTTCGCTCAAGGCGGCCTGCCCGCCGACGCGTCTCCGGATGCAGAACCGCGTGACCTTGTCTGGCTCGGTCTCGTGGGCCTGGAGGATCCGATCCGCCCCGGGGTCATCGAAGCCATCCAGCGCAGCCGCGCGGCAGGCATCCGAACCATCATCCTGACCGGCGACCAGCGCGGGACTGCACTGTCGGTGGCGCGCAGCCTGGGCCTCACCGAGGGCAGGCAAGCCGTGATGGAAGCGCACGAACTGGAGACCATGTCCGCGGAGGAGATCACCGCCGCCGTTGGGCGCGTCGCGGCATTCGCGCGCGTGTCTCCCGCGGACAAGCTGCGGATAGTCCGAGCGCTTCAGGCCAGCGGGCACATAGTTGCGATGACGGGAGACGGCATCAACGACGGCCCGGCGTTGAAAGCCGCGGACATTGGGATCGCCATGGGCGAAGGCAGCAGCGACGTCGCAAAGGAACTGGCCGACGTCGTGCTAACCCAGAACGATTTCGGTTCGATCCTGGCAGCGATTGAACAAGGCCGGGCCATCTTCGTCAACATCCGCCGCGCCTTGAGCTACCTTGTCGCGTCCAACGTTTCGGAGCTTATTGTCGCAGCGGTGGCCCTGCTGGTCGGCATCCCGTTCCCGTTCGTCCCGATCCAGATTCTCTGGATGAACCTGATTTCGGATGTCTTCCCGGCGCTGGCCCTCGTCCTGGAACCGACGGACAAGGATGTGATGCGCCAGCCCCCGCGTGCCCCGGGTACGCCGCTCATCGGGCGGCACGAGGGGAAACGATTGATGCAGGACGCGGGCGTCCTGGCTGCCTGCACACTCTCGGCTTTCCTCGCCGCCGCGAGTATCCACGGTTATGGCATCGCCGCCACAACGACGGCTTTCGCCGCTGTGACCATCGGAGAGGCTTTATATGCAGCGGTCTGGAGCGCGTCGTCGGAGAAAGACAACATCCGCCGGCACGGCGCCCTCTGGGGCACCATCGGCGCGACCGTGGCCCTTCAAATCGGCGTCAACCACTTCGGCCCATCGCAGCGCCTGTTGCATGTGGCGCCGCTCGGACTGGTGGATTACGCGATCGCAGCCGTTGCCGCTGTTTTGCCGACCGTCTGGGGGCTCGGCCGGTCGCGCGGGATTACGCTGCCCGTACTGCGCCATCAGGACGCCTGGGCGGCGCATAAGCCAAGCCTGGGCTGGGAGGCGTAAGGGCGCTACTCGCCCTCGGTCAACACGGCCAGTTCTTCCAGGAGCGCGTCGTCTTCCGGCGCATTGGGCTCGGTTTCATCGCGGAACATGAAGATCGTCTGCACGGAATGGTAGAAGGCCGTGTACCAAGGCAGGGCTGCCACGTCGGGGTTGATCGCCAACTGCCGCATTCCAACGAACATGAAAAGCCAGGGCAGGGTGGAGCGGAGGTCAACCTTTCCGGAAGAGGCGCCGGCCAGCCGATGGTCCGCGTGCGTCCAGAACCGCCGAACAGCGTGGATCATCTCGGCGCCGACAGGCATCTCCGGCGGACGGGCCGCGTGCGGTCGGCGCCGAACGTGAGCGTGCCGCCGCAGCGATTCCACAAAATGGTGGGGCGATGTCTCTTCGAGGCTGTACTGAAAGACGACCGACCCGGTCATCGCTCGTATGGAGACACCTTCAATCCCGGGAAGCACATCGGCCATCGAAGCGATACTCTCCGCCAACGATGGGTTACCCTTCAGCCCCACACATTGGAGCCGGATCCGCCCGGGAACTTCGTGTTCGACTATCAGCGAAATGAGGTCGGGCATGGTAGTTGTCCGTAGATAATACGTTGGGGCATAGAGTTGCCCCGATCAGTCGCCGCGGGTTGCCGGCGCGCGAATACGGGTCGTGAACGCGAACCGCGCCCACGACCCGATGCCGGAAGAACTCTCACGCCGGTTCGGTGTGCAGTTCCTCCGGAGTTTCCTCTTTCGCCTTGATGAACCGGCCTTTGACGCGCGGCCGGCGGGCTGCAGGCTTCGGGGCGGGCTCGGGTTCCAGCGTCATCATTTCGGCGCCGTTGTCGCCCTGCTCATGCTCGGCCTTAGCCTCCGCCACCAGGTCCTGCCACTGCTCACCCGTCTCGGCAAACCATTCGCGAGCCTTCTCCGTGGCCGTGAAGTATCCCTTCACCGCCTTCTTGGCTGCCGGGCGCAGATGCTTGGCGACAGCCGGAACCGCCGGCGCCAGGATCACGCCGCCGATGAGCAGCCCCAACCACCCTTTTCCTTCGAGGCGCTCTCCAACTTCTTCCAATGCCATTGTTTTCCTCCAGTTCAGATCATCGCGCCCGCGGGTACGCCCGCAAGCTTCGGACATCGTAATAGCCATCATAGCCGCGCGCGTAAAAAGATGACCTTAAGGTTCGCCGGGTTCGCTTCGGCAGGTCGCAGTAGCGCCATGTCTTCGTGATCGCGCCCTCGTCGCGCAGTGGGCGCACCGTACAGTTGCAGGCCGGCAAATCGGACCGCCGGTAACGCCGGGTGAGCTTCGCAGGGGCCAGGATGACGAATCTTTGTCCTCGTCAGCTATAAAGTATATAGTATCAGGAATAGGGTATGGTTCGCTATCCGATACTTTCAATTTCCCCTGGGACATACGGACCCTTGACGCAGGAAGCGTGAGACCGGGACCGCCGTGTGTTTCTGACGCGATGGCGTCGCCTCCTGAGTGAGGTCCGGACATCACGATGAATGGCCGTCCGTTCGTAGACGGTCCGCTTAGCACGGGGCGACGAGTATATGAGCATCGACGCAAGGATGCGGCGCCTTCAGGCGGATTTCCAGCGGCTGCTGGAGCTATCGCGCCGCAGTCCGTCCATAGCAGTACGGCCGCTCAACACTGTGCCGGACCGTTACGAGGTGACGTTCCGCTGTCGCGGTCTCGTATGGCCGCCCGGTGATCCGGCGCCCTCAATTACGACCGTGCACCGCATGGAGATATACCTCCACCTGGACTACCCGCGCCTGCCCCCGCGCCTCCTGTGGCTCACCCCCATCTTTCACCCGAATATCCTCCCACCGGACCACAACGGCGGCGTCTGCATCGGCCAATGGACTCCGTCGGAAACGTTGGACCAGCTATTGCTTCGTATCAGCGAGATGGTTCAGTACCGTAATTACAGCGCCGCGGACGCACTGGATACCCGCGCGGCCCAGTGGGCGGAGCAGAACCGCGCCATGCTGCCTGTGGACCTCACGCCACTAATCCCGCCGGAGACGAACGACCTGGACCTGGGCAACATTCCGGGAGGTCCGACATGAATCGAGGGCGCTCTCTCCTGCTGATCGTTACGGCGCTTTACTCTCTGCCTGCCTGCGCCGAAAGGCGCGATGTCGTGTCGAACGCACCGCGATTCGTCCGCGGCCAGATATACATCCAGACGGATGCCGCGCTCAAGACCGCAGACTGTGGGGGACCGCTGCTGAATGAGCGGGCGGATGTTATTGGCATTCGCACATTTGTCAATACGAATGGGGAAAGGATGGGGTTCGCCGTTCCCATCAATGCGGCATATCCCATGCTGCGGCACGCCGGAATCGATCTCTCCGGCGCTTCGGCAAGTCGCGCCGCCGGTCCGGCGCCGGCGCTAGAACACGGAACACGCTCGCAATGGGTGGCGCCATCCATCGCCATCGGCGCGGCGGTCATTCTTCTCGCCGCCCGGGTCCGGACTCGTTCTTTGAAACGAAGACCTCCGAAGCTGGCGATCAAGCTCAGGCCATCCGAACCCCGCAGGGAAGATGACCTGGACATCACATTGCGCTGAATCTCACCGATTGAAAGGCAGAATACCCGATGGGCAAAGTTAACGTGACGATACTGGACGCAACCGGCAACAAGGAACAGCAGGCGACTCTTCCCGATGACGCCCCTGTCCGGCGGATCATCGCCCGGCTGGTGGATATGATGCAGCTTCCGGCCACGGATCCTGGCGGCCAGATCCTCAGCTATAAGTTCCAGCACAAGGCCTCCGGCACCCAACTCGCCGACGAGCAGACCCTTCGTGCTGCGGGAGTCAGGGACGACGACGTGCTGCGACTTCTGCCCGAGATTACCGCCGGCCGATGACCGACGATCTCCACATCGAGCTCCGCGGCGACCCTCCGCCGGCGGAAGGCCTCGGCGCCGCACAACAAATGGCGGCGCCTGGCCGGAAATTCGACGAGGACCGTTACAGCCGCTTCCGCCTCATTCCGTGGTGGGATCAGGAACGTCTCAAGAACGCGCGCGTCATGGTTGTCGGTGCGGGCGCGCTCGGCAACGAGATCGTCAAGAACCTCGCCCTCCTTGGCATCGGCTGCATCTTCGTCGTGGACATGGATCGCATCGAGAACTCCAACCTCTCGCGGTCCGTACTGTTCCGTTCGCGGGACGAAGGACGATTCAAAGCCGAAGTCGTCGCTGAGTCTGCCGCCGATCTGAACCCGGACTGCACAGTCCGCCCCTTCGTCGGCGATGTGGTCCACGACGTCGGTCTGGGGGTTTTCCGCGCGGTGGACCTTGTCATCGGCGGACTGGACAATCGCGAGGCGCGGCTCTGGGTAAACCAGAGCTGCTGGCGCGTCAACCGGCCGTGGGTGGACGGCGCAATTGAAGTGCTCAACGGCGTTGTCCGGGTCTTCGTTCCCCCGGACAGCGCGTGTTATGAATGCACGATGAACGAAAACGACTACCGCATGCTGGCGAAACGCAAGTCCTGCAACCTCCTTTCCCGGGATCAGATGCTCGAGGGGAAGACGCCCACGACGCCGACGACGTCGGCTGTGATCGCGGGCATGCAATGCCAGGAAGCGCTGAAACTGCTCCACGGACGCCCGGAACTCCCCGTCCTTGCGGGCAGAGGCTTCTATTTCAATGGCGTGACCCACGACTCCTTCGTCGTAAACTACCCGCGCCGCGAAGGTTGCCTCAGCCATGAGACGCACGCCGATATTCGCGAGACCGATTGGAGGGCCGGGGAGACCACCGTCAATGCGGCCCTGGAACGCGCCAGGCAGGACCTTGGGCCGGATGCCACACTCTCGTTCTTCCGCGAGATCGCGGTGGCCTTTCGCTGTGAGGCATGCAACACCGCCGAGGGAGTATTCCGCGCGCTGGGTCGCATCACCGAACGGGACGCACGATGCCCTGCCTGTGGCGGAGTTCGCGCCGTGGACTCGACACATATGATCGCCGGCGACGAGCCCTATCTTCAGCGCACGCTGGCGGGAATCGGCATTCCGGCCTTCGATATCATCGGCGCTCGCTCCGGCACGGAGGAAGTCTGCTATGAACTAACGGGGGACAAACACGCCGTGATGGGATCGCCCCATGCGTAAAGACTGTAGAGGGAAACGGCGCAGGTTCAGGCTCGTTCAACAGAGGCGGTATGGCTGTCATGCGGTCCGATGAACCCGTGATTGAACTCAAAGTCGCGCCGGCCGACCCGTGCGAGACGGGTGACAAGCCGGCGATCAACATGGCGCCGGACGTAGCCCGCTACATCGAGCGATTCGCCTCCACGGATACGTCGAGGGAGTTGGCAGGCGTGCTCCTCGGCGGTCTTGCCAACGACCGGCCGCACCCGCGCGTGGACGTTGTGGCGGCGATCACGGCAAAACACACGAATTCGGCGAAGAGCAGGGTCACCTTCACCCACGAAACCTGGAACGACATCAATCGCGTGAAGGATGAGCAGTTCCCGGACCTCCGTATCGTCGGCTGGTTCCACACACACCCGGGCTTCGGCATTTTCCTCTCGGGCATGGATTTGTTCATCCAGCACCACTTTTTCAACCTGCCATGGCAGATCGCCTACGTCGTCGACCCCATCAGCCGCACGAGCGGGCTGTTCCGCTGGGAAGACGGCAGCGTAGTGGGTGTGGACCAAACGGCCGAGGATACCGCGCAAACCAGTTCTCTCGCGGGTCACCCACCGCACATTCCCACGACCGCACCGCCCGGAAAGGCGCGGCGGTACGCATCAACCGCCGCCTGGTTCGCCCTTGGGGTGGCCGTGGGCGCGGCCGCCGTCACTTCCCATCATCATGTGGGCGAGCCCGGCTCTGCGCTGCCCCCCGTCAACCCGGTGAAAGCGCCTGTGAACAACGTTCAACAACCTGTCGCCCTGGCCACCGATTACGTGGTTCAACCTGGCGATACTCTCTCGCGCATCGCGGAGATCCGGTATCGCGACGCCCGGTTCGCGGAATCCGTGCGGATTCTGAACCGTCTGGCCGACCCGAACCTTCTCCACCCCGGTGACCACCTCCGCCTGCCAAGCAACGATCTGGCAAAGGAGCTTCTCGGCAGAAAGCCGGCAAGCAAGGCTGCGAATCCATGAACGAACCCGAAGAGTTGGACATCAGTCTGGGTGGCACGCGGACCGGCGCCGCCGAGCCTGGCCCCCGTTCACCCTCGATCAAAGGTGGTGTCTACGCGGCGGCGTCCGGAAAGCCGAAAAGGCTGACCCGGAGGGCATATTTCAGCGAGGAAGCGATTCGCTCGATCCTGGTGCACGCCGCCTCTTCGCCGCACGCGGAGATCGGCGGCATCCTCCTCGGCTCGGTCGTTCATCGTCGGCGGTTCATTCAGATCAAGGTCGAAGGCGTTCTGCCGGCCCGGACGGCGGGCGAACGCAGGGCGGAACTCACCTTCACCCACGAAACCTGGATGCAACTGGACGAAGAGCGGGCCCGCGTTTGCCCGGAGCTCCAGATCATCGGCTGGTACCACACGCATCCGGGCCTCGGCGTTTTCATGTCCGATCGCGATGTGTACATCCACAACAACTTCTTCGCGCACGATGGGTTCCTCGCCCTGGTGGTGGATCCCCTCAGTGGCGCGCGCGGCCTCTTTCATTGGGTGGAGTATGTGGTTCGCCCCATGCCCGGCTACTATGTCTACGGGCCGAAGTCCCGAAAGAAGATCCTCAAGGAACTGGCGGCCCCTGCCGAACCACCACCTCTGAAGCCGCTACCGAAGCGCCGGCTGCTTCCGAGCCCGGTCTGGCTGGCCATCCTCGCCCTGGCGCTCACGCTCGTCGTCCAGGGCGTCCTCGCAACCCGCGGCGAGGCAGACCGGTATGCGGAGTTTGGGGAGACCTTCCAGTACATTGGAGATCAGCAGGCAGCATTTAAGCTGTACCGTCGCGCCAGACTGCTGGACCCAGGCGACCTCGATCGGTATGCAAGTGAGATCAACGCCCTCCAACGGAAGACCAGGTTCGAGGACATGGCCGCCCAGGAGGAGTATAAGCAAGAGGCCTCCTCGCTCCTGGGCGACGCCGTTCGTCAGGCTGGTAATCAGTCGAACCTAGCGCTGGCCGTGCGCGACGCGCTTGTGACTTCAGCGTTCGGAGCGCCGAAGCCATTTCAAGCTGACCTTAAGACGAAACTGACGGCTCTCGTTCCAGATCCGGTTATCTCAAGGTCCAAGGGCAAGGGCGCTGCACAGCTTGGTGGGGGAAAAGCGGCGCCTAAAGCCGATACCAAGGGAACAGCAAGCTCCACCGACGCCAAACGAAAGAAGTAAACCCTGTGCCCTGCGTCAGCCATCACGCGAATAGACGACCATGATCCGATCCAGCGATAGTGCTCTCCGCAACCTGTTGTCGCCCTCTCTCTGCGAGGCCGGCCGCGTCGCACCGGTTTCGTTGACGCTCACCGTTATCGCCACGGATCCCACAAGGCGGGCGGTGGAAGAAGCGCTGGCCCCGGCCCGCGATCGATACATGGTCAAGGTCGTCCAGGCGCCCGACCGTGAGGTCCGGGCTCAGATTCAAAGGGTGTATTCCGCGAGAGAGCGCCCGCCGCGAGAGGATGTCGAAGTAGTTCTTCGGGCCGGCGCGCGCTCCGCCGCGGAGACGTGCCCGTTTTGCCAGTCGACGATAGGGTCGTCCGACCCGTCGCTGCAATGTCGCCTTTGCGGTGTCGTCCATCACAGGGAATGCTGGTTGCAGAACGGCGGGTGCACCACGTTGGGCTGCGCACTGGGCCCAGCGCCGGTCCCATCCCGCTCGGTCGTGCCTTTGGCCGGCGGCCCTGCGGCCGAAACCGGACCGACGGATGCGGATGAACTTCGCGGCGCGTTGCGATCCTCTCTTTGCGAATCATACATGTTGGCGCCAGTCTCCTTGACCCTTGCCGTGATTGCCGCCGACGCGACCAGCCCGGTCGTCGATGCGGCGCTTGGACCGCTCCGCGCCCGCTACCGGGTGAAGGTAACCCAGGCATCGGAAGAGGATGTGCACGCGCAGATTGAACGCATCTATCGCGCGCCGGCGAGCCCTTTCGCAGGACTGGAAGTGGTACTGGCGGCAGACACGAAGGTCGTCGGCCGGACCTGTCCCTACTGCCAGACGACGATCAAGCCGCGCGCTGAGGTGATCTCGTGTGCGCGATGCGGCGTCAGTCATCACGCCGAGTGCTGGCGGCGGAACAGCGGGTGCACCACTTTCGGCTGCAGCGCCGCCCGTCCCGAGCCGCGCCCGCTGCCGCGGTTCGCGGACCCTGAGCCGATTCAGGACCATCCCGCCTGGCGCTACACCGACGGTACAACGGGTATCGACCTCAGGTTGCTGTGGGTGGCGATGGTCGTAGTGGCAATAATAGCCTTCTGGATTATGTATATCCATCAAAATGGCAGTGATACGCTGGGGCTTTCAGACCCCAATGCGCCATCGCACTCTTCGGCGACTGACTACCGGCGCGCAGCGCCGATAGAAAGCAGAGGATGGTAAATGGCGCACGAACGAAGGTAGAAGGATATTCGCGAAGTGAACCCCCGGATGATGCGGTTGACGGCGGACTATGAGAGAATCCGCGACGAGTTTATTGGACACCCCTACGTGACGGTGGAGCCGGCATCCCGACAAGTGCCGCCGGAGCGCTATGTCGTCACCTACCGCGTGCCCGGCCTTCGATGGGACAGCCACGAGGAGCGCCCGATCCGGGCCGATCTCCACACGGCCGAGATATACCTGCACGCCGAATACCCGCGCGAGAAACCCAAATGCGTGCTCAAAACTCCGATCTGGCATCCCAACTTCGGAAACTACATCTGCATCGGCGATCACTGGGCCGCCGGTGAATCGCTCGTGGATGTGATCGTTCAGATCGGTGACATGATCCAGTATCGAGTGTATAACCCGCAAAGCGCGTTGAACCTGGCGGCGGGCCGCTGGGCGACCGAACACCGACATCTGTTCCCCATCGGGAACCTCAATGTCCTGCAGGCGGAACCGGACATATCCTTCGACGCCACGGCCCGCCGGCAGAAAGC
Organism: Armatimonadota bacterium; assembly: GCA_036504095.1. Lineage (NCBI taxonomy): Bacteria > Bacillati > Armatimonadota > Armatimonadota bacterium. The sequence goes on from DASXVS010000032.1 coordinate 88,336, forward strand.
CACGGACCTGGACATCTTCCTGGGCCTCACCATCCGGCAGGATGATCTGGACATAACGATACGGTGAGATGCCGAACCGAATGCGTCCTGTTCCTGGTTGCGGCTTCGGAGCAGCATCATGAGTGACGATCGCGTTGAGGTAAAGCTGGATGACGAGAACCCTCTGCTCCCGTGCCCGCTTCCGGGAACGAAGCGGCGCACCGGGGCGCGTCTCGTCGTCAATCGCGATGACCTGTTAAGCGAGTCGGATCGATCACGTCCGGTTTCGCCCCGCGCAGACGCCGCGGGATCGAGAATTGATCCCTGGGGCGTCGCGCCGATCTCCCGCCGGGAGCGGCCGGGAAGCAATTCCCGGCGATCGGCGGGACAGGCCGGACTCCACGGCCTCTCGGCCGGCCTGATAGCGTGGGGAGTCTCCGAGATGTCGAGCCTGCACGGAGCCGTGGCGGGGCGTACCGACGATACTCTAACGTCCGGACCATGGATGCCGCTCTGTTTCGCGATCCTGGGGTGCTGTTTATGTGCGGCAGAGCATATTGTTGAGCTGGACTGGCGCAAGGCGGCCCGCCGGGGCGCGGTCGGCCTCGGCTTCGGAGCACTGGGCGGCATCCTCTCGGGATGGATCGGCCACACCGCGATCTCGGCGCTCGATCGACTTCACGCGTCCGGTCCGCTGGCGTTCATACCTGTCGCGGCCGTGGCGTGGGCGGTGGCCGGCGCCTTCGTCGGGTTGGCGCAGCGGCTTGGGAGCGCGCGAAGAGCGCGATTGGCGGCCGGTCTCATTGGCGGCGCTCTTGGCGGGATCGCCGGCGGCCTTCTCATCAATCCGGTATTCGCGGTCTTCGGTAGTGATACGGCTGCGCGCGGAGCAGCGATAGTCCTGATGGGGATCACAACAGGCGCCGCGATCCAATGGGCCAATGAAAAGCGGCGGGATGCATGGCTGACGATCTCGCAGGGACCGATGGCCGGCACGCAGTATGAACTCCTGGATCCGCGCACGCGCATCGGCTCTTCAGCCAGGTGCGAGATCGTCATCGAAAATGACCCTGAGCTGCTGCCGGAGCACGCCGTCATCGAGACTGCCGGAGCCGAGCGCACATTGCATAATGTGACACTCGGTGCTCTCCCCATCGTGAATGGCCGTCCCGTGTCCAGCGCACGCCTGGAACCCGGCGATGTCATCACCATTGGCTCGATTCGGCTGGTCTACCAGAAAAGGGCCCGGGCGCATACCCCCATATCGGGATGATTCACGGCTTTCCGATGCGCGCCCATCCCGTGTTCATCCAGTTGCGAAGGTGCAGGAACCTGGTGATTCGCGGCTTGTCCGTGCCGTAGTTGCCCTGCATGACGTAGACGCTGTTTCCGGCGTAGGCGACGCCAACGGCTTTCACCACTGTCTTGAACGGGGCGAGTGGCGAGCCGGTATTCGTATCCAGGCCGGCCGAGGTGTCCACGAACCAGGCGCCCGTACCGGCCGTCCACAGTTCGTACGCCCCCATATCCGGCGCCGGGCCAAGGATGCGCGGTGCGCCGTCGAGGTCGGTGGCGGGCAGATTCTGAGCGTTAGCGTTGCCTTTGTTCACACAGGGTGAGGTGGTCTGCAGCCGGTAGTTCAATCCGCCTATGAACTGGGGATCGACATTGATGTTGCCTGTTCCGGCGAAACCGCCCTGGATATCCGAAGTGTTCACAAACGAGGCGCCGTTGGCGATAACGTCGTCAAGGATTCCGCCGCCGTTCCCCCAGATGATGCTGTTGAGTACCGTCGCGGTGGTCCGGTAATCGCTCCCGCCATTTAGATTGTATATCGCGTAGGCCCCGTTTCCGGTGAAGGTGCAGTTGGTCACCACGGCCAAGGCATTTGAGACGTTGGTTATCGCTGACCCGAAATTGGAAGCGAACAGACAACTGGTGGCCGTAACAAGCGCACCAGTGGTGGAGATGCCGGCGCCACCGTCGGCGTCATAGTTGCCGATGAAGGAGCACCGATTGACGTGTGGCAAGCTTGTGCGATCGTTGTACACGGCTCCCCCGTTCGGGAGTGTAGACGCTAACGGTACGGAGTTGCTCGCGAACGTGCAGTCCGTCAGCGCGGGAGATGAGTCTTCGTTGTACATTCCGCCGCCGCGGCCGGCCTGATTGGACTGGAAAAGGCACTTGCTCACCGCCGGGCTGCTGTGGAAGAGCGCCATCCCACCGCCGAGATAAGGATAGGCGAGGGTTCCATTGCCATTCTGAATGGTGAACCCTTTGATGCTGGCCGTACCAGGCACATTGTTCAGAGTCATGCAGGTTACCGCTCCTCCGCCGTCCAGAACCGGCGCCGCTGAGCCACTTGGCGCCAGCGAAAGGCTCTTGCTGCCCCAGGAGACTTTTTCGATATAGGTGCCGCCTGCCACAAGCACGGAATCGCCGCTCGCGGCCACGTTGACGCCTTTCTGGATGTTCCGGAACGGCGACGCGGCGGTGCCCGGGTTGGCGTCATTGCCCGTGGTGGCCACGTAGTACGTCGCAGCCATTGATGCCGGCACGGCCACGAGCGCGATCATCGCCGCGAACGCGGTTGAATACCTGATATATGGTTTCATCACAGTGTTCCCCTTACCTTGGCGAGCCGAGGACAAGGACGAGTCTCTCGCCGGATGCCGGCGATGTCATCCCCATGGGCTCAACTCGCCTGGCGTACCAGAAATAGGCGCCGGCGCATACCCGCTGATCGTCAAAATTCACGGCTTTCCGATGCGCGCCCATCCCGTGTCGAACCAGTTATAGAAGCGCAGGGACTTGGTAATGCGGGGCCTGTCCGACCCATAGTTGCCCCGCATGATGTAGACGCTTTGCCCGGGACCGGCCACGCTGATGACTTTCGTCACCGTTTTGTAGGGAGCTGACGGAGAGCCCGTCCCGGTGGTGTCGTTGCCGAGGCCCGCGTCGACGAACCACAAAGGGGGAGTGGAGGACAGGAACTCGTAAGCGCCCATATCCGGCGCGGCCCCGATAATACGAGGTGCGCCGTCCAGGTCAATGGCGGGCAGGTTGGGCGCGGCCGCGGAGGCGACGTTGATACAGGGCGAGGTGGACTGCAAGCGGTAGTTGCCGGCGGCGGCATTCACGAAAACGGGGTCCCGGGTGAAGTTGCCGGTTCCGGAATAACCGCCACTCACATCTGAGTACGTGACGGTGGCTGTCGTTCCAGACAATGCGTAGACTCCGGAAACAGCGACCGAGGCGCCCCAGACGATTGAGTTCGCCATCGCGATCTGGCCGTTAACCTGGACCCGCAGGAGAGCGCTGGCTCCAACAAAGGTGCAGTTCGTGAAGGAGGCTGCACCGCCCTGCACTTCCGCCGCCATACTCGTACTCGTGGCTCCCACGAACAGGCTGTCGTTAAGCGTCAGACTGCCAGGGGAGAGGAAGATCTGTGAGTTGAAGTTGACTGACTGGTTGCTCAGAAACAAACACCCGGTGGCCGTCATGCTGCCACCCTGGATGTCCATAGCGCCGCCAACGTTCCCGAAGTTACCGCTAAAGGTGCATCTCGTGGCCGTGCAGGCGCCGCCGAAGTGGCCGATGGCGCTCGTGGTGTTGTTGGAGAACGTGCAGTTCTTCACGGTGGTGTTGCCGGCCGCAAGGGCAAGAACGGTCCCGGTATACCCGCCGTTGCCGGAGAAACCGCAATCCGCGATGGCGGCATTCCCCCCGTAATCCACATAGATCGCATCCGCGCCGAGTCCCAAGACGTGGAACTCGTTTCCGCTGAAGATGCAGTTGGTCACGGAGACAGTACTGGAGCGTATGTACAACCCGGCGCCGATATGGTTGGTCGTGGCGTAGGCGTTCTTGATGGTCATACTGCTGACGGCCGCCGAGGCCTGTCCGCCGGCGATGCGAATGGCCGGCCCGAGCCGCTGGCAGTCCAGGATACAGGCGGCACGGTTGCCACTCTGGGACCGCAGCACGAGGTTCGTTGACCCGAAGTCCAGGTTAGTCTCGTTGTACGTGCCATCGGCCACAAGCACGGTATCCCCATTGGTACTTTTGGCGATGCCCTTGCCGATGGTCCTTAACGGCGACGCAAGCGTGCCGGCATTGGCGTCGTTACCCGTGATGGCCACATACCACACGGCGGCGCGAGCGGCCGGCGCGCCGAAAAGCAGGGCCGCCAGCGCCATCAGCGCAATGGAAGGATGGAAGTACCTGATTGTCATCGTCATGTCCTCTACTTCAGCGAGACGAGGACAAGGACGAGGCCCTTGCCGGATGCCAGCGGTGACATCGCCTTGCCGATGACGGCCCCATCGCGGCGTTCGCGGTCGGTCGCTCGCATGGCATGGCCCGGCGTGTCCGAGGTGGTCAGCATATCGCCGACAACAATGGAGCCGTTGGCATCCGCGTCGCAGTAGCACCATACGCGGCCGATGCTGGCCACGGGAAGGGCGCCATCGGCAATCGTCCCGGTCTGGCGGAGGGTGATGCCAGGTGCGATGCCATTGGCGCCGCTGAGGATCCCGGCCACCGCCTTGTCATACGCACTGGAGGCGACGCGCATCCAACCGATGTGGTCGGCATCCAGGGCCACCACCATGCCGGGCAGGGGCTTCACATCGCCCGCATTGGCCACGTTGTAGGGCTCCGCGACGTCGGACCCGCCCGTGATAGTGACCACCGGCGCGAAGACCTCGCCGGCGAAGGTTGCCCCGCCCTCGTTCCAGAACTTTATCTTGCGGCTGAGGCCGGTGGTACCGGCTCCGACGATGTCGAGGGAGTCGGCCGTGAACGTCTCGTAGCCGATCTTGCCGGCGTTCACGTCCTTGCCCGCGACCCCCGCACCGAACTCGAGCGTATTGCCGGCACTGATCCCTGACGCGGCGTTCGCCTTAAGGCCGCCTGCCGCGGTGAGGGCGCCTGTCACCGAAACGTTCCCAAGGAGAGTCGGTATGGTGGCGGAGGACATGGAGAGGGAACCCACGGAGAGGGCGCCGGTCACCGAAACGTTTCCGCTGAGCGTGGGTATGGCGGCGGAGGTTACGGAGAGGGAACCCGCGGAGAGGGCGCCGGTCACCGAAACGTTTCCATTGAGCGTCGGTATGGTGGCGGAGGACATAGTGAGGGAATTAGCGGAGAGGGAGCCTGTGGCTGCGACATTGCCGTTGGCGGCGATGCTGAAGATCGGGGTGGTTCCGATGCCGCCATCGGTGTAGAACTGGAACGGGGCCGCCGTGGTCACGAAGCGGATGGAGTCCCCTCCGACCTGCGAGTAGAGGCCGAGGTCGCTCGTGGTGTCTATCGCGGCGCCGCCCTTCTGGATGACACCGTTGGCGATGTTCATGCGCCCGATGACATCGAGCGTCTGAAGGGGTGATATCGTTCCGATGCCGACGCTGCCCTTGAAGTAGCCCTGTCCACCCCCGGTGACGCTGTAGACCCGGGCTCCTTTCTCCGCGTACCATGCGTGCGTTGCAGGTCCGCTCAGGTTCGTCTCGAAAGGTGCGGCTCCAAACGGCGCTAGGTCGCCCGAAAAGATGCCCACGCCAGGGCCCCCGGCTATATTGACGTGCAGCTGAGCTCCGGGGCTGGTGGTGCCGACGCCGATGTTGCCGCTGACCGCGTTCAGCGCCCCACCGGAGGCTTTCGCCAGCGACGCTGCATCCGAGGCCAACTGCGCGGAGCCGATGGCGCCATCGGGGACGGTGTTCGCCTTCAGGGCGCTGGCCGCACTGGTAAGAGGCGCCCGCGGCGCCATGGGCGGATCGGCATCCACTTGGAACTCCACCCACAGGCTCCCGTTCACGACGCCTGGCGTGAGCGTGGCGAGCTGAGCGCTGAACAGGCCGGAGACGGTCGACACCCCGGTGAGGGTTTCCGTGAACTTCTGGGCGCCGGCCGAGGCGGCGTCCCACAAAGAAAGGCTGATGGTGTGGGGACCATCCGGCAGGGCGGTGCCATCCGCCTTCGTGAGACGGCCCTGGATGTTCACTCCGGCGGGGCCGGTGAGTACCTGGGCGGAGGCAGGCAGACAAACGAATATGAGACCGGTCAAGATGAGGCCGGCGGCGAGCAGACGATATTTCGGGTACATACGGATTTCCTTTCCGCTGTGCTTGGCATGGAAGAGACAGGCGCTTGGCAAGAAAATCCGGAAAAGACCACCCTGGCCGGAGGAGATTCACTTGTTTGCGTTATGGATTCCATCATAGCCGCTTATACAATGAATCGACCACCGCGCGAATGCCGGGCGTGGGAATGCATCATGTGGGACTAAACAACACTACAGGGCGGGGCCTCCACGGCTGTGGCGGAGCGGCATGATGGCGGCGGCGGGACGGGACGCTCCTCCCGGCGCGGGCACGATTTCACCGCCGCACCGCCACGAAATGATAGGTGCCGGAGCCGATCCGGACCGTCGTTTCGCCGCGGCCCGACGACGCTGCGCGCACCCCGATGCGCGAAAGGGGCTTGCCCGACTCCGTCACGTCGGCCGGCCGGCCGGCCGGCACGGTGACGATCGCCGTGGTGTTCACCGGGATGCTGACGTCCAGGCGGAATCGGCCGGATTCAGCCTTCCAGTGCACGGAAACCGGCCCGCGCACCGAGTCGTAGGCGGTGGCCGCCTCACGCACCCCCGTGCCGATGCGCGGGTGGACGATGATGCGGCGGAAGCCGGGCTGCGAGGGATCCGTGTCGAGCCCGCCGACCCCCCGGATGAGCCACTCGCCCACCGACCCGAAGGCGAAATGGTTGAACGAATTCATGGACGCATCGGCGAAGCCGCGCTCCGGCGTCCAACTGTCCCACCGCTCCCAAAGCGTGGTGGCGCCCTGGCGGATCTGGTAGCCCCACCCCGGATAGGTCGGCTGCTGGACCATGCGGGCGGCAAGGCCCGCGTGTCCATAGCGGGTGAGCACAGGCGCGAGGAGGCCAGCCCCCAGGAAACCCGTGGTCAGGTGGCCGTTATGGGCTTGAACATCCGCCACAAGGCGCTCCACCGCGCGGGCTCGCCGGTCAACCGGCAGGAGGTCAAAGGCGAGCGCCATCGCGTAGGCGGTCTGCGACTCACCTTTCACGCGACCGTCCGCGGTGACATAGGCGTTGACGAAGGCGTCCCGAACGCGCGCCGCGAGGGCGTCGTAGCGGAGCGCGTCTTCCGGGCGTCCGATTACGCGGGCCATCTTCGCCATCAGCGAAGCGCCATGCGCGAACCAGGCGGTGGAGATCACGTCCAGCGGCGTGTTCTCACCGGCGCTGAGCCAGTCGCCATAGCCGGCCGCCGGGCGCAGAAGGCCCTGGCTGAGCTTCTCCTGCACGGCGATCCACCGCTGCATCGCGGGCCAGTGGCGGCGGATGATGTCCCTGTCGCCGTAGACCTGATAGACGGTCCACGGGATGATGAGCCCGGCGTCCGACCAGCCCGAGGAACCGCCCCCGCCCATCACGTCCGGAGCCACGTCCGGGAAGGCGCCGTTGGCCAGCTGGTCGTCGTCGAGGTCCACCATCCACTTGGTGAGGAACGGCGCCGCGTCCATGGCGGCCGTCGAGGTTCGGGCGAAAAGCTGGGCATCTCCCGTCCAGCCGAGGCGCTCGTCCCGCTGGGCACAGCCGGTCGGGATCTCGATGTAGTTGTCGCGCTGCGTCCAGACGATGTTCTTCCAAAGCTTGTTCAGCACCGGGCTCGAGGACGCGAACCGACCGGCTTCCCGGCTGAACGAGCTGACGACGACGCCGCGAATGGCGTTCAATGAGGGCGTCCCTGGGTAGCCCGCGACTTCCACGTACCGGAACCCATGGTACGTGAAGCGCGGCTCCCAGGCTTCGGTCCCCACGCCCCGAAGAGTATAGGCATCGGTGGCGCGGGCGGTGCGCAGGTTGCCCGTGTAAGCCGTACCGTCGGGGCTAAGCAACTCCCCGAAGCGCAGCGTGACCTTCGCCCCCCTCGGGCCCTTGACGCGCAGCCGGACCCAGCCATCCATGTTCTGGCCCATGTCAAACACCCAGACGCCCGGTTTGGGCTGCGTGCGGCGGACGGGGGCAAGTTCCATCACTCGGCGCACCGGCTCTCCCGCATAAGCCGTCAGCGGCGCCGGCCAGGCTGGTCGCACCTCCACGCGCTTCCAGGCCGTATCGTGGAAGGAAGCCGTATCCCAGCCGGGCCGCGCAGTACGGGCGTCGTAGGTCTCGCCCATCAGGATGTCCGCCTCACGGATGGGCCCGTACGCTCCCCTCCATGCGGGGCCGGTGCCAACCGTCTGCCGCGAGCCATCCGCGTACTCCAGTTCCAACTGCGCGAGCAGGCGCGGACGCCCGACACCGTACAAGTCCCTTCGGCCAAACGCCACATACCCGCATGCCCAACCATCGGCGAGTACGGCCCCCAGCACGTTGCGGCCGCGTCCGATCAGCGCTGTCACGTCGTACGTCTGGTAGCTGAGCCGCTTGCGATAGTCGGTCCAACCGGGCGTGAAAGAGAAACCTCCGACCGCGTGTCCGTTCACTCGAGCCTCATAAAGGCCAAGCGCCGTGATGTACAAGGTTGCGCGCCGAACGGAACGGTCAACCTGAAAGCCGGTCCTGAGCAGCGGGGACGGCGGCAGGCGCAGCGCCGCTGGCTGGCCGGGGATGCCCCACGGGCCTTCGCCTACGGGCGCGACGACCGCCGCCCGGGGCCAGCCGGAATCGTCGAACCCGGCGTCGGTCCAGCCGGAAGGCGCCATGCGGGAGACCTTCCACGTCTCGTCTACGGGGATTTCGAGCGGTTGCCCTGATGAAAACGCGATGCTCAATCGGCCGAGCAGCCCCGCCTGGCTGGCATTGTTGGTCGCCTCGATGGCCAGCGTGTTCACGCCGGGCCGCAGCATAGGCTCGATGGAGAGCCTCTCCGGGTGGCTCCACAGGTCCCCGTGTCCGGCCACGCGCCCGTTCACGAACAGCCGGAATCTGTCATCGGCCGTGATGAGGAACCGGGCGGATTTGACCACTCGTCCCGCCGGCAGCGTGAAGCTGCCACGGAAGTAGCGTGTCTCGGCCGGGACATCGGAAAGCGCATCCTCGCCCGGCATCCAGACCCAGCGGAGGCCGGCGAACGGATTCGCCGGCCCGGGCTTCTCCGGCGGGGCCGGCGCGCTGATCCAGCGCGCCTTCCAGTCCGACGCCTTCAGGAGGCCCATCGTCCATTGCGCGGTCGCGCTCCATGGGGAGGGGCGGCGGTTGCGGTCCCAAGCCCGGACGGTCCAGAACGCCCTCTCCCGGCTCAGCAATGGACGCCCGCCGTAGGCAATGAGGACAGTCTCCGAGGAAGCCACGCGTCCCGAGTCCCAGAGGTCTCCCACGCCCCGCCGAAGGAGCGCCGGGCGGCTGGCGACCAGGATCCGGTACGCGGTCTGGACGTCGCCACGTCGCTCGGACGCCAGGGTCCATGTCAGCCGCGGCCGCGCGGAATCAAGGCCTTGAGGATTCGCGTGGTACTCGCATCTCAGGCTACTGACGATGAGACTGTGCGCCGGCACGCCGGCCGTAAGCCAGGTCAGTAAGACGGGGACAACCAGGTGGAGTTTCATGCGGGACAGCATCCTTTTCAGGTAGATCGGTTTCCGGTACGACAGCGGCAAGAGCCCGTGTTCATCGAGCAGCGACTCGCGGTCCGATTACATGATGGACAGCGCCGGCGCCCCGATCGCCACCTCGTTCTCTATCGTTGGCAACAAGCGATTCGCGGCGCCTGGGTGCGACGACGACGAGGCCGCCAATTCGTTGCGCCCAAGGATAATGGTGGACGCCAGTGAGGACGAAAAGCGGGAGATCAGGCACACTCAGGGTCAACGGATTGAGCCGCTTGACAAAAATCGGGTAGGCGGGGTCGTTACCGGCCCCGCCTCCCACACCACCCGGCATGCGGGTCCGCACCGGGCGGTTCACTCAGACTTAAGCGCGTGGTATCTCTCCGCGAGAGACGAGAATCCCATCTGGATGAGCTTGGCGTT